>JAAFHL010000049.1 GCA_013298365.1 Bacteroidota bacterium
CGATTTGAGGCGCAAATGATAGGGCTGTTTTGGGTTCGGCTGCCAAGTGCCACGAACTTACAAGGGAAAACGCCTAAAAATATACTTTATTTATCGAAATAAATAGGCGTATTTTTAGGCGTTTAACCACATTTTAAAGGCTTTTTAAAGGCTTTTTTTCACTCATTTTGTACCGTATTTCGTAAATGATTGATTTACAGTATATGAGTTTATTTTTTATAGAAATATGTGCAAGCATTTAGCCACATTAGTAGGCTGTATAAATTGCCGTTTTAGTCATCTTCAAAAACTATTTTTTCATTTTCATTTTCAACATGTTTTAACCACTTGTAAACCGTAGAACTTACCACCTCAAATTTTTTAGCAATTTGCGGAACGGAAAAGCCTTTTTTTCGCAGGTCGTATGCTTTGCGTTTTTTATTGTGCGGTTTATGTGGGTTTCTTGTTTCTGTCCACTTATCAACTGTTTGCCACTTTTCTAAGGTTCGCAAAGGAACGCCTAATAATTTTTCAATTTCGCAAAGGGACAAACCCAAAAGATAATACTTTTCCGCTTTTTGCTTTACTTCTTTGGCATGTGGCACTCTTTTACGTTTTGCGGCTGCTAATGTGTTTATAATCATAATTTTGAAATTTTGCGGCTGTTTTAGCCTTGTTTTTAGCTTAATTTTGCGGTTTTAGGGCTGTATAGCGTACTTTTGGCAACAAATTAAAAAAAGTCGTATTAAAATCCACCTAAATTAAACCAAAATAGTGTTTTCACTTGGTTTCTTTTGTGCGTATTTTCCTTTTTTCCATTTGCGTACATTTTGCCGTTTTTTTGCCACTTTTTGCAGCCTATACCCTACATTCACAAAATTAAGCAGAAAAAGGCACTTTGCAGCATTTTAGGGCAAATTTTTTGCTTTTTTTTGCCTTTTTGTCCCTTTTTTTAGCTTTTTGGCTTTTTTGGGGCTTGTTTCGTTTCTTTTTGGGGCTTTTTTGGCTTTTCCTTGCTTTTTTCGCTAATTTCATACGTATTTTTTTAGAAATGCTTGAAATACTACCATTCTTGGGGCGTTTTTGCGCTTTTTATGTTTTTTGCTTGAAATGTGATATTATTTTCTCATTTCTCATATTTTGGGGCTTTATACGCTTTTTTTGTAAATGATTACTTTTTTTGCTGTGTAACCTTGTTTGCTATTCATGTATTTTTGCAAATTACTTTTAAAAGCTATCTTTATGAAATTGACCACAAGGCGCAAAAATTCACTATTACTTGCAAAAAAGATTTTCTTGGAATATGAAAAGCTGTATGATAAGGGTTTAAGACCTGATATAATTTTTCGGCAAATCGGGGCAGCGTTCAACCTTGCACCGTTTACAGCAAGAAATAAATATTATGATTATTTGAAACAAAGTGATGAGATAAAAAAGCTATTAGCCTAATTTTTGCCTTTTTTTGTGTACTTCTTATTTTGCCACAATTTGCGCTAAAAAAAAGTTTTTTTTGCGCAAATTTTTTTTTCACTTACTTTCTCTTTTTTTTTTCGTTTGCAGCCTTTTTTTTTGCTTTACTGTTTATATACTTTAATTTTCGTATTATTTATAATTCATAACTTTCAAAACTATGTATTTCTAACCGCTTAAATTTTGCTACGCAAAATGCTTGCCTCACCTTTTGCTAATCGCAAAAGGTGACAATAAAGGGGGGAAAATCCTCGTTTTCTTTTTTGGGTTATTTTTTTTGCTTTTTTTTTGTTGTTTTATATTCTACGTTTTTTGTATTACTTTATTTACTTGTATTATTATTTTGTATTACTTACTATTATGAATATTATTAAAACTGTAATATCTATAATTTACCGTTTTACCCTTTGGGTAATGTTGTATGAATATCCCAAGCATTTTGTATCAAAAAAATAAAGCGTGGGGACTATACATCCCCACGCTTTATCAATTCCTTACCAAATTTTTCCGATTCTACGAAAATTAAAATATTTTTTCTTTGTTTCTGCAATGTTCAGACACTTTTTTACGTTTTTTAGCCTTAAAAATTTTAGTATCAAAAATGATACCACTTTTTTGCTACTTTTTTAGGGCTTAAACTCCTTTATTTTCTGTAATAACATACTTTTGAAATACTTTGTTTTTTCATTCTCTACTGTTTTAACCTCAAAATTTGTGCTTAAAAAAGTCGTTATTTTAGCTTTTAACCTGCAATAATTGTTCTTATCATAAACACCTGCTTTGTAATCTTTGTAAATTTCTGTATAAACTTTGACATTACCAAATTCTCTTATTAATTCGTGTACTATTAAGTCGTGAGAAGTCATATTTTTGCTTTTTATAATTTTTTCTTTGAATCGTAAATTTTTGGTAAAACTGTCCGCAAAATCATAAAAAGCAGCGTTTATAAATTCTTGATTGAATAAGCCATTTTTATCTTTGTCATCAAAATAGATAACACTTTTCCTTGTTTCGCTTTGCCTGTTATATTTTTTTTCAATTCTTAGTAGGTTGTTAGGCACATTTGCACCTTTGTTTTTGCTTAAAACTTCGCTTGTTTTGTCATACATACAATATACAGCCCTAATTTTAGAATAAGAATGAGTTGCAGTATGTTTTTTGGGGGGTAGTTTGTTTGTTTCTATAATGCTTATGTCTCTTTGTCCTGTTTGAATGTGTGAAAGTTCATTCATGTACGGCTGTGGTGGTTCGGAAAGTTCCATATTTAAGCCTATTTCGTAGGCTTTAATTTCTGCTTTTGTAATGTCTAAAACGGGGCTTGCTTCTGAAAAAAAATCAACTGCATACGAAAAAGCATTTTTTGCATCTGCAAACGAAAATTTATCGTAGTTTTGTAATCCTTTTCCGTTTAAGGAGTTATAAAACTTGTGTAGCGAAAATCTTATTTCAAAGTGTGCAGGGCTGTTATGAGTAGTGGGAGTGTAGCGAATGTGAATGCCATTATTTCCAAAACGGGTTTCATTTCCTGTATTGTTAAACGTGCCTATTGAACGGTTTCCGCTATCCATGGAAAACCGTTCCTTTATTTTGGTAAATACTTCATTATCAAAATTTTGCAAAGTATTTATATACAATATAGTTTTTATATTGTCGTACATAGTAGCTTATTTACTTAAAGATATGGCAAAAATACGATTTTTTGCCCAAAATTTTAGCAACGTGTTAGGCTGTGAAGCATAACACGTTCTTTTTTTGCTAATCGTGTGAAATGTTGTACCTTTGCCTCGAAATGTAGCTTTTGTAGGCTGTGAAAGTTGGCAAAGGTTAAATACTAAAATTAAAAAGGGGGTTGTTACTTAGTAGGTAACAACCTTTTTTTTATTAGCAGGGCAAGGAAAACCCCTGCCCTACTATCCTACTTTCAATCTTTAAAAATACCTGTTTTTTTTAGCTGCAAAACTTTTTTTGCATCTACATACACTTTTCCACCTACTTTTTTGTGTGGTATTACACCATCTTTTTTATAGGTTTCAAAGGTTGTGCGGGATATGCCTAAAATTTCTATTGCCTCGTTTGGGCGCATAGTCTCAAATTCATAGCCGCTTTTTAGTTCGCTTTTCAGTTCCTGCACTTCTTTTACAAGTTCCTGCACTTGTATCATTAATGCCTCAATCGTATTTGCTAAAATCTGTATTTGTTCCATTTTCGTAAATTGTTAAACTTGTTGATGTTAAATTGTGGCTACTTTTTTGCGGCTGTTTTTTTGCGCTGTTTTGCCTTCTTTTCACATATCATTTTCACGTCTGTGCCTTTTTCGTTTTTGTGCCACTCGTATTTACATTCGGGTGCGCAAAACCTTTGAAATGTTACTTTTCTCTCATAATCTTTGCCGCAATTTTCGCAGATTTTTACGACAAAGTTTGCCGCTTTTTGTGCGGTTGTAACCGGTCCCTGGCTTTCTTGTATAGGCACATCTTTATGTATGTGGCTTTTCCATTTTTCAGCCGCTTGTATGTCTCCAAACTCCATTGTAAACGGGGCTGCTTTTTCGCCTATTTTGAAGTGTGCCGTAACCGTAACTTTTTCATTTTTTGCCTCGTTTTCTACCGTATTTTGTGCCTCGTTTTGTGCCGTACTTTCGGGGCTTATAACGCTTTGCGTTATACTACTATTAACGTTTTGCGTTATGTGCTGATTATCAACTACTTTTGAGGGCAAAATAAAGCCTATTTTTTCGGGCTGTTTTGTGTCGTTTGCTGTGTCGTTTTTCTTTTCGGGCAAAACAAAACCTATTTGCGTTTTGGGCGCAATATTGCCCGTTTTTTGCGGTTGTGTAGTTTCTGTTAAGTGCTGTATATTTGGCGTTTCTGCTATGTCTTTTTCATGCTTATCTGCATCTTTGGCATGTGTATTTCTTGCAGTTTCTGCAAACTTTGTTCTATCTACAAACGACCTAAAACGGTAATAAATGACATAGTAAGAACATAGCAAAAACAGTAACTCAATAAGTACGGTAAACGCTGCGAAATACTCCGCACTTCCTGACGTGTCTAATTGATTTGCCGTTTCTTTTGCTGTGTTTTTGGTTTCTGTGGTTTCCTTTGCTGCATTTCTTTTGTTCCTAATTCCTGCTATTTGTGTTTCAAATGCTGCATAACCTTTGCGGCTGTTATATGCCAAAACGTCCTTACCATTTTCACGCACTTTGTTAGCCTCAAAGTAGGCGTTTTTTGACTTTTCTATGTCTGTTATCTGCTTATCATAATCGGCGGTAACACTTGAAACGTCCGTAAGCATAACGGGGGCGGCTGTCGCAAATATTACCTTTTTTGCACCTAAATAACTCAAATAAGTACTAAGACCCACAAGCGCAAGCGCAACACAAAAAAAGCCTACTTTGAACATTTTGAACTGTATTTGCGCTTTAAAAAATTTGGGGGCTATGAATCTTTTTGCACCTTCCAAGAAAAGCAAACAGACACCTGTTAAAAGTGTGCTAAGGGCTGTATAAGGAATAACAGCCGCTAAAAAGCTGTAAACGTGTGTAGCGGCTGTACTTGCACTTACCACATTACACAAAAACGAACCAAAAAAAGCAAGTAAATACAAATCTTTGTACTCCTTATCGTAGCTTTTGGGCGTAAATTCGTTTTCTACGTCCGTTAAAAATGCCGTATCGTTTGCATCTGAAAAGGCACTATCAAACGGGTTTTTAAAATGTAATTTGAAATTTGACATACGATTAATACTAAAATTAAAATGTTGATAATGAATAAATTAAGCTAATTTTTCCCACATTTTTACATGTGAATCATAGACTTTTTTAGCCTTTTTTTCATCAAAAAAACGGGCTAAACACTCACCGCAAATAGTGATAATATAGCTTTGTTTTGCGTTTTTTATGTTTTCTTGTATAAGTTTGATACTTACGCAGCCAACGGCAAAACGGTACAATACTTTTTCCATAATACTAAAATTAAAATGTTGATAATGAATTGATTAATTAGTTTACTATTCCTAAAAAAAGGCAATAATTTACAAGCTCTTGCAAGGAAAATTCATTAGGAATTTGAGAAACTTGTATAGTTTCTTTTACAGCTAAAAAGCTGCCTAACTGTACTTTTTTTACATACGGATTTTCGTTTATTTCAAATATTTCCCACGAAAAAAGCCTAATCGAATCGTAACATTTTGCACGTCCTTCAAAAATAATTTCTTGCTTTTTTGCTATGTATGTACATGCTTTAATAGCCTTAAAATAATACTCAAAAAGTTTACTTTGTATGCCAAATTTGCAGGGCAAATTGTCTATCAATCCTACATGAGTGCAAAAGTTTATCATTTCTGAAAAGCTAAAATTTGTAGGTATTTTGGCAATTTCAACGGGCTGTGTACTGCTATCTAAACACGTTTTTTGAAGGTACAAATGCACATTTTCCACGCTAATCATAGCACTTTCATAAAACACATTATCGCTTTCTTTGCGTTCTATTATTTGCCACTCTACAAAATCATTTCCAAACGTTGTACTATCTAAATACAATACATTATCATCTGCAAATTGATTTACAACCTTTATAAAAAAGGCTTGTATTTCTGCATTTTTATTGCCTTCTAATCTTTGGGCAATTTTGCGCAATTCCTTGCAAATACGTGCGGTTTCTGTTATGCTTGGTTTTTGTTCCATAATGTTAAAAAATAAGTTAATTGTTAGTTTTTTGATAAATTCTTAGTGAGTAAATTAGTACGGTGCAACGTGTAAAACTCCTTTGTAGTCTCCATTATTTCCGTATCAAAATGCACCACCACAAAAGAAAATAAATCGTTTCTTATCTCATTCATGGTAAGCACATTACATGAAAAAATAGCTTGTAACAAGTCTGTATAAATGTCGTTATCTATACAGATATAAAACAACTCAATTAATTCATTTTCAAGTTTTTGGGCTGTGTAATTGTCTGTTTTTTTTACAATTCCATGCCTCGAAAATTGATGTAAAACGGCTGCAACAACGCCACCAATAAAGGCATCTTTGCAAAGTTTATTTGCTAAAAAGTTCATTTTTCGTAAATAGTTAATATTTCGGGTTTGTGGTTTATGAGTGCCTTTACAAGTTCGCAAAGTGTGTAGGTTGCACCGCAGGGGCTTTCACTTACTGAAATACTGTGAATAGCCTCTAACAAGTCATTTTGTAACTGTTTTGCGGTTTCTGTTACGTTATTTTCGCTTTTACTTGCTAATTCGTATCTGATAAGCAAATATGATTTTTCCTTTAAGTTACCTTTTTGGACGTGCAAAAAGCTATCTTTGTGGACATACATTTGTTTTCCATTTTCGGAAACTATGTAGCTATTTTTGTCTATGTCATAACCAAGACAAAGAGAGTAGGCGGTTTGTATGTCCACCTTTGGGAGTTTGTAGGCAATTATATTTCCTACGGCATTTTCGTGCGGTTGCATATTTTACTAAAATTAAAAAGATAAATGAAATGATTATAAATTACTGTTTTTCAGTTCGTTATGTATGGTATCGTCCAACATTTCGGCATAAATTTGTGTAGTTTTTATGTCGCTATGTCCTAACAATTTTTGCACTGATACAAGGCTAATTTTGGCATTTACTAAGGTAGTCGCAAAAGTATGTCTGGAAACATGAAAATGTACATTTTTCTCAATACCTGCTTTTTTCGCTATGTCTTTTAGCTGTGTATTTACATAACCATTAGAAACGCTGCAAAATATGGTAGGCTTATCTTTGCTTATATTCCTTTGCGCTATTTTCAAGGCTTTGCCCTCAAATATTTCTAAGGAAATACGGGTTTCTTTGTCTGTTTTTGAGGCATAAAGCAACAAAAAATTTTCTCCGTTTATTTGCTTAATGTCTTCATTTTTAACGTTTTGAATATCTGCAAAACGTAAACCTGTGTAGCAAGCAAAAAGAAACATTTCTAAGATGTTTTTTTGTTGTACTGAAAATTGCGACATATCTACATTTTCCAATAATTGCACCTCGTTTTTCTCCAAAAATGGTATGCTTGTTTTGGTAGATTTTAGCTTATACTTTCGGAACGGGTAAAATTTGGCATCTATGACATCTTTATTTATTGCCCTGTTAAAATACGCTTTTATTACTTGTAAATGTCGTATCAAACTGTTTTGAGAAAGTGCGTTTTCTTTGCACCATTTTTCAAAACTTTCTAAGAATGAAAGGTTTATATCTGAAAATGTGAGTACTTTATACTTTTTTTCGTATTGCCTCAACTTCTCAAATGTGGCTAAATGATTGTTTTTTGTGGCATCTTTCAACATTTGCAAACGTAATTCCTTCTCACAAAAAGGTAGAAAGTTTTCACTTTGTCTATTTTCTGCGACCTGCTTTAAATACTCAAAAGTTACTTCTTTGCCTTTTCTCCTTTGTTCAATTTCTGCGTTTTGTAGCTTGTTTACAAGTGTGCTAAGTTGCTGATTTAACGCTTTTTGATTTTCATTTTTCCTAATAATACGCTCATTCTCATTCCATTCATTAGGGACAATATAAATGCCTGTACTTAGGTAGTAATTTTGCGCCTTACCACCTGCATACATGTATATTTTGAGCTGTATTAGGGCTTTTCCTTCTTTGTTTAGTACCTTTTTGCGGTTGTAAACATATTGATATTTGATATTTTCCATAATATTTTGATTATTAATTAATTACACCTACAATTAGGGACAAATGTACATGAGTTGTACCACCTTCAATATTTAAGGCTAAATAGTTGCCTTCAATGCCTGTGCAAGTGCCAAAACCGTATAAAAACGTCTCAAAATAAGGCGTTTTGTACTTTACTCTTTTGCCTACATAATTTTGCTTTTCTATTTTCATAATATGTTGATTATTAATTACTTAAAATTGAGTTAATAGGTACTACTATTTCTTTTGCACGTTCCAAAACTTCTATGTTTGTAATATGAAAACCTTCTAACTGTTCTTTGTGAAACATTTCGATTAGGCACATATTCAAGTCTTTGGCTAATGTTTGTACATTTCTTACTTCTACTGTTCTACGAACTTCAAAAGATTTTGTAACCGTTCTTTTTGATAAGCCAAAAAATACACTTTCCACTTTTGACAAAGTAACTCTTATTAAATCTGTATAAATCATAATATTTTGATTATTAATTAGTTACGTTTATAAGTTCCGATAAGTTAGCGCACTCAATAGAACATAATTCTCTCTCTATTCCATTGATACCTATTTTTGTCATGTTCACATAAGCAATTACTTTTTTTTCTGTAAATTGCACACTTTCAACATAATCAACAACGCTAAAAAATGCCTTATTTTGAAAATTTATGTCGCAAAAATCAACATCTTTACCATTATTTTCTAAATCTGCAAAACCATAAACAAAAGTAAAATGTACCTTTTCATGTACTAAATGACTAACATACTCATTTAGCAACAACCAGCTATCTAAACGGCTATGTACGGCAAAATTAGGGCTTACTTTGGTAGGTAATTCTTTGTTTAGCTTTGCACAAAAGTTACTCGCATTTTTGGCGGCTTGTGCCGTTGTGCCTTTTTCGTAGGGAAAAATACCTTTTATCAAATCTTTGCCGTTTGTTTGGCATATTTGGCGCAAATACACTACATAACTTTGCTTTTCAGTCTCTTTTGCTACATAATGCAAAGGAACTTTGTTTGCTTTGTTGCTTGTCTCCATTGTTTGAAATGTTACTAAATTAAAGTTTAAAAGTACGCTTGTTTGATATTTTTTTTACAAACAATTACAAAGTAAAATGTTTGATTTTAATTTTACAAACATTTTTTAATTTATTTTTCGTATGATATACTAAGTTATTGATTATCAAACAATTTAGGCAAAAAAAAATAGCTGCATTTTTTTGCAGCTATTTTTTTTCACTATATTTTTCTATCTAACATTTTTGTACCATTGTTTCAAAGGCTTCTATTTTGGTTAATAAAGGGAAGTATATAAATAGTCTATCATATTTCTCTATTGAGATAGAGAGAGGCTTTATAGCTATTTCAAAATAGTAACAAAATATAGCTACCATTGCATTTTTAGCCAATTTGTAATAGGTTTCTTTTTCCCTTTCTTGCATAAACAAAATATCATTGTCTGAATTGTCTTTAATTATTATTTCTTGTATTTTAGGGCTAAAAAAATCCAAATAGGTAAAAGGTTTCGCTGTTATTGCTCTTTTTACTATTTCTTCTGATAATAGGTTAGGGATTACATTTCCAATCAAATCATGTATTGAAAATTCGTAAATATCATTTGTAGATAGTGGGAATATTGAATGTTTTGGCATTGTTTTATATACCAAATTGAATAACATAAAATCAAACTCCATTCCTGTGGCGTTTAACTGTGAATCTATTAAGTTTTGCACCGTAATTGCTTCGCTATCAAACTCTTTTTCTTTTGTTGAACATATTTCATTGTATTTTGCCTCTGTGTAATGTTCTGAAAAGTCTAAACTATCTATTCTAAACGTGTATCTATTTACCGTTCCTAATATTTTTATTTTATAATGCTTTTCTCCATTAATAAAAACGGGTTTTGCTTTTGTATTAAGATAGTGTTTAACTGTAATTTTGCCCATAAATTTAGCGTTTTAGTATGTGAGTAGTGTATTTGTGTGGTTTTAGTACAAAGTGCCTTAAAACGCAAATAAACGCCTTTAAAAGCAAGGTTTATTTTTTGCAGCGCAAAGGCTACATTTTTGCACCTCAAAAAGCAAACAACCGCAAAAACGGGCTTTTTGTGCCTACTTTGCGCCTACCTACCTTTTTAGCCTTTAAAGCATCTTTAAAAGCCTTTTAAAAGACCTTTGCAGATACAAGCATATATTTGCGCCACTTGTGAGAAAGTGCCAAAAAACAAGGCTTTTTTTGCGTTTATTTTTACTTCAAAAAGCATAAAGAAAATATCCAAAAAATATAAGAAACATTTACGAAAAATGTAATTTCCAAGCCCGTTTTTTTTGGGTACAAATCTGGTACAAGAAAAAAATTTGGTAAGAAAAGTTACCTTTTTTTAACGTTCTTACCAAATTTTTTACCCTTTTTTTTGTCTTTTTGCCTTTTTGCCTCAAAATCTGCACTTTATAGCCACATTTCGGGGGCAAAAGTAGAAAAATTTGGTAAGAAACTTACCAAATTTTAGCAATATTTTATTTTTCAGAAAAATGACATATTACATGCAACAATTTAAGGCTAAGGTTTTATTTCACCTCTATTTTTTTACTCACAATCCCATGTTCAGTTGTGATACGCACATAATAAATGCCTTTACTTACTTTTCCTAAATCTATATTTTGGGCAACTTTGGTAGTTGAAGCAATCGCTTGATTCATAATCACTTGTCCCAAAGTGTTGTAGATGGCAATTTGCGTATTCTGTGGCGTAGGCAATGTATATTGCAAAGTAAAAATACCTTCATTCGGATTTGGGAAAATGCCAACTTCTGTTAATCCGCTATTTTCTTCCAAACCTGTGAGGGCAGAAATCGTGATATTTTGTGTTATAATATCGGTACAACCGCCATTTTGTGCCATATATTCTACCGTATAAACCCCTAAATTACTATAAATATGCGTTGGATTTGAACCAGTTGCAGTCGTTCCATCACCAAAATTCCAATTATACAGGAGCGTATTTGTAGAACTCTGCCCATCAAATTGGCAAGTACTTAGGTTTTGCGAATAGGTAAAATTTGCTGTTGGAGCTGTTCCGCCTGCATAAACTGTTACCGTTTGTTCTTCGCTGATACAAGGTTTTTCAGTTACTTGCCAGTTGTAAAAGAAGAAATATTGATTGGTATTGAAGCCATCATTATTGGTGATAGAAATCAAGTTGC
Source organism: Bacteroidota bacterium (assembly GCA_013298365.1). Lineage (GTDB taxonomy): Bacteria > Bacteroidota > Bacteroidia > J057 > J057 > JAAFHL01. The sequence continues at coordinate 11,319 of JAAFHL010000049.1, forward strand.
CAAGATTGTAAGGATATGTGCCACCTATTGTATTGATATATAAATTGCTTGTTCCCAATATTTTAAGTCGTGCCTGTGTCATTTCTGGCAAATCAAAGTCCAAGGAAACGGTGTTTAAACCTGTGGTTAAAGCCACCGTTTTTTGCGTAATTAATGCCCCATATTGATTGAGGAGTTGAAAAGTACGATTACCCGGATTCTGTGCATATACATCTACTTTGCGCAATACACAAGGCTTGAATACATCAAATAACATGGCTCTATTGTCAAAAGCATAATAGTTTCCATTTCCAGTATTATTCGCTTTTCCACCTATAATAGCTGGACTCCATACATATTCTTTCAAGGTATAGATGTATGGCGCAGAAAAGAGAGGGGTATTAAAGTTATTGCCTGTATATGCAAGCGTTCCATTATGATACCATTTCATCTCGCCACTGCCTGCTGCCACAAGCGTTGTGCTGCCTGTACCACATATATATGTACCTTGCACAGTAGGCGCAGGCGGACGATTGATGGAGATATAAGCGGTTTTTGTAGTAGTTACTGCCCCAAAACCATTTGTTCCTGTTAGACTTACCGTATAATTTCCATTGTTAAGGTAGATATGTTGCGGATTTTTGAGGGTAGAAGTTGTTCCATCACCAAAATCCCAACTCCAAGAAAGTGCTTGGTCGGTTAAGTCGGTGAAACGAATGAGTCCATCACACGAAAAAGTGGTGTCTGCGACAAAATTGACATCAGGCTTATGCGTAGGTTGATTGCAGGTCCAATGTGCGACAAAGCCCGAATCTTTGTATAAATCGGTACTTCTAAAACGCAAAGTCATTGCGCCTGTGGAAGACTGAATCGTAGGTGGAAACATATTTGCGCTATATGCGCCCAAAACAGGGGCATTTACTGTATTTCCATCATATACATACAAAGTATCGTCATAAGCCACTTTGAACAAAGAAAAATCTAGGTTTACTTGATAAGAATTGAGGGGCTGAATGACAAATGTGCCATTGGCGAAACTTGTATAATCAAAATCAGGACCGCCATCATCATACAAAGTACCTGAACAATGGTCATCAAATAGAGAAGTAGTTGAGGGGAAAATATAATAACAAGGATTTGCCGCATCTATGCTTACCAAGTCATTCATTTTCAAGGTATCTGAGCCACATGCTCCCCCTGATGCAATAAGTTGTACATCATATACACCATAGTTTGTATAATTGTGAGAAACAACAGGCGTATTTGCATTAGACGTTGTGCCATCGCCAAAATCCCAAAAAGCGTTAGCACTATTTGAACTATAATTGTAAAAAGATACCGTACCAGGCTCGCAAGCAACGGGATTTGAATATTCAAAATCGGCAATTACACTTGCTTGATAAGGAGAGCCTACGCCTACTGCATACCAAGCATCACCTGTGGAAATTACCTGCTGTGAACATGCGCCAAAAATATCTATGGCAGCTTGCAGCGAATAAAAACGGGCATCTATGTATTCCGAACCTGGCGTTAAATAGGTATTCAAATTGCGATAGGCTATTTTGCCTGCATCTATCAAGCCAATGCCTGTTACACTATACGCATTTCCCAAATCATTTGTGCCATTTTCGCCTTCTACCAACAGATAGTACCATTTATTTTGAACGCCAGAATTGCTATGTACGCCCCCATTATCAGCAGAACCTGTTTTCCAAGCATTGCCCAAATAAGTGTCAGGGTCGCCTTTTGTATATGGGTCAGACATAGAACGTAAGGCATTGAGCGGACCAAATTCTAAACCAATTATCCATGATGCACTGTTAGGACGGGCAAAAAACTCAACTGATTTACCAAAAATATCTGAAAAAGACTCATTTAATGCACCCGATTCATTTTGATAGATAAGTCCTGCCGAAAATTGCGTAACACCATGCGTAAATTCATGCGCTACTACATCTAAGGTTGTAAGCGGATTGCCTGTGCCATCGCCTAATGTAGCAAATTGTCCATTCCAAAAAGCATTAAAGTAGCCCACATCATAATGCACATAAGAAATAATATTCATACCATTTCCATTGATGCTATTTCTATTGTGAATCGTAGAATAATAATCATAGAACATTTCGGCTCCCCAATGTGCGTCAGTCGCAGCTTTGTCCATAAAAGGAATATTGTTCCAATAATTATCGGCATCTACAAAATCTACCGCTGCACCATAACTTGTGCCTTGATTCATATCATACGTTTCGATGCCACTTCTGCCAGCTTCTCTTAGGCGAAAACCGCCACTATAACTGTCAGTAACAATGTCTTGCAAGCCGCTGTAACGAGTGTTTGCCGTTCCTACTACATCGGCGTGATGAATACTTTCACTTATTTGTACAATCTCGCCCGTTGCGGCATCTATATATATATCTTGTCTCGACATAGGCTCGGCAGCATATACGTCAAATTTCCATGCCAAACGCCAGTCATTTTTCTTATATTCTCCCTGAAAAGGCACAAAAACCAATTTCCCTTTGGGAGCTTCTTTGAGATTTGCCAAATGATTGGGCAGTACTTTATCTTTGTTTTCTTCCCAAACATATTTAGTAGCAGAAACATAAGATAAGGCTTTGTTTAATGCAGCGTTTTCACTCAAAGAAGGCAAAACTGCTTGATTTATTTCACTAAAAACATCGCCACTCAAACCTGTAATATTGCCCGATTTACTATGCACCATCAACATAGAACCTTCAACCTCAACGCCTTTGTAAACTTGGCGATAACGCTCATGAAAGAAACCCATGTCGTCATCATGCTGATTGATAGGAGACCATGTTGTATGGGGTGAAAGCCCTAATTGATAAATAATAAAAGAAGAAAAATGGCTTTTTTCCATTTTATTGTTTTCGCCAAAACGAATAAATGTGGGTATTTTGGTATAATCCTCGTAGCGAACAAGTTGTGCATTAGGCACTTTTGCCCGTGCTTCTCTTCCTGAAAGTATTTGTTCTTGTGCAAAAACGGGTATTGTTAGGCACAGCAACAACAACGAATGTAAAAAATAATTCATAAAGTTTGATAATGCGTTTTGTAAGAAATAAATATACGATACAAATATAGTAAGATAACGAATTTTTTGAAGGGTAGGTAGGTGTGTAGTTTATAAAAAAGGTAATTATTTCAGTATGTTTACTTTCTCACAGATTTGCGCAAATCTGCGGTTAAATCTGTGCAAATCTGCGAGAAACAAAAAAATATTTACTTAAACGGCACAAAATAAGGAATAATCAAAGATGCCGCAATCCAAATAATAATATTTAAAGGTGTACCTACGGTCAAATAATCATTGAATTTGTAATTCCCTGGCGCATAAACCATGGTATTTGTGGGATAACTCATGGGAGTCATAAAGGTGAGCGAACAAGCAAACATAACGGCAACCAAAAAAGGTCTTTCGCTTACGTGCATGGCATCGGCAAGTTTGATAATAATAGGACACATAAGTGCGGCAGTCGCCTTGCTTGATAAGATATTGGTAGAAAGAAAGGTAACCAAAAATATCATACTCAGGGTAATATGTGGGCTCAATGTGCCTAACGATTGTAAGATGAAATCGGAAATATAATCAGCACCCCCCGTTTTTTCTAAGGCATGTCCCATAGACAAAACACCCGCCATCATAAAAATCACTTTCCATTCAATAGCATCATACGCTTCTTTCGGCTTCATGATAGAAGTCGTAACCAATAACAAAGCCCCTACCATTGCACAAGTGAGCATGGGGGCAATCCCCAAAGTTGCTGCCAAAATAACGCCAAAAGCAATCATTAAGGTAGGAATGGCTTTTTTGTAATTTACCCTTTTTTCTTCATATTCATACAAACTTACAATCAATTTTTTGGATTTAAGATTATTTATTTCAATGGGAGTGGCATACAAAAGTAACATATCTCCCTCTTTTAATACCACATCTGAAATATGCTGTGTTATGGTTTCATCTCTATGCCTAATCGCCAAAACACTTGAACTATAAAAAGTTCTGAATTGCATTTTTCGCAGCGAATTTTCTGCTAACAGCGACCCCCAAGGTATCATCACTTCATATATTTTTTTATCATCGCTTGGCAAAATACGTGTTTCATCTTTGGTAAAGCTATAATCGCTGGTTATTTGTTTTATTTTATTAAGACTTTCGGAGGAGATAGATATTTTTAACACATCGTTTTCTTTCAAAACGGTTTCTCGATTGATGTCGTGCATATTTATCCCTTCTCGCATGATGCCCAAAATCTGCACATTAAAATCGGTATTAAGCCTTGACTTTGCAATCGTTTTGCCTACTTCTATGCTTGATTTTCGTATTCTGATTTGCGAAACATAGACTTCTGCTTCTTTTCTAAGTGTATCTTCTTGCGGATTTTCTCTTTTGGGCAGCAATAAAGGCGCAATAAAAAACAAATAAACTAAACCTATTACAGTGAGGCAAATTGCGGGTAGCGAAAATTCAAACATGCCAAAAGGAGCTTTTCCTGCTTTTGTCGCCAAGCCACTTACCAAAATATTGGTTGATGTACCAATGAGGGTAATTGTTCCGCCCAGTAATGCCGAAAATGAAATGGGAATCATGAGTTTTGAAGGCGCAATTTTTGCACTACGAGAAACAAGTAAAGCAATTGGAATCATCAGCGCAACTACGGCAGTATCATTTATAAATGCAGAAAAAACAGCCGTAATGCTACACAGCACAATAAGTGCCATAACATAGTGGATTTTTGCTAAACGAATAATAGGTTCATTTAATTTCTCTAAAATACCACTCTTGAATACAGCCGCACTCACCACAAACATGCAACCCAAGGTTAGGGTTGCAGGGTGACTAAAACCCGAAAAACCTTCTTCAGGGCTTAATACGCCCGAAACAATAAATAAAGACATTATCAATATTGAAGTCGTATCAATGGTGAAATAGTCTCTTACAAATAATATGACACCTATCAGAATGATGCCAAGTGTTATGTATAAGTCCAGCATTTTCGTTAATCGTTTTAATATGTTGAAGAATAAGGTGGATAAAATCAAGGTGCCATTTAGATGTGATTTTCTTATTTTAAGGGCTAAATAAATACATTTTCTTTAAAGTATCAAAACTTTTCTTTAATGATTTATATTTTATGTTTTCAATTAGTTGAAATATAGGATATTTTATCTTTTCTACTATTTTAAGTATTGCAATAAATGCTACTGTTTGTCGGCTAAAAATGAATTTTTTTCCTCACTTTTCGTTTAATACCTATATTTGTAAAATAATTTAGCAATGTTTTATTTTACTCGGGGTAAATGTTCCATCATAAATTTACAGTAAATCATTTTATGAAAAAAATAATTTCAATATTGTTCCTTTTGCACACATTCTC
>JAAFHL010000490.1 GCA_013298365.1 Bacteroidota bacterium
TATTGTGTAGCCTATCTGCTATTTTGATGAGAATTACCCGGATATCATCGGCAATCGTGAGCAAAATGCGCCGAAAATTTTCAGCTTGAAGGGATTTATTTTCATCTACAACGGGCAATTTTGCGATTTTGGTCAAACCATCTGTGATATTTGCCACCACATTGCCAAATTCGCTGCGAATATCGTCTATGGAAATATCCTTATTATCTTCTACTACATCATGCAAAAAAGCCGATATGATAGACGTAGTAAACATGCCCATTTCCTCTGCCACAATGCGGGCTACCTCCAAAGGATGCGCAATATAGGGTTCTCCCGACTTGCGAAACATGTCCTTATGTGCATTTTTGGCATATTCAAAGGCATGACGAATCTGCTGCGTATCCGAAGCAGGAATATGTTTATCCCTCACTTGTCGCAACAAAAAAGCCTCAAATTTATTGGCTATTTCTCTATCATATTGTTCTGTTGTCATCATAAATGATTCGTTTTTTATCGTTCTTTATTTTTGTGAAAAATGGAGCGTAGGTTTATCTAAAAAGATAAGCACAAATATAGTAAAAAAATGGTTTCTTATATTTTTTAAACAATTTTATAATGGCTTTCTCATAAAAAATAAAACCACAAAGTTCACAAAGAAAAGCCAACATAAAGAACACTAAGTAACGTGTAAAAAATAAGTTGGGATTTTTTGTAGCATACGCTTTAGCTTGTGATTAAGTGTTATGGCACAAGCTAAAGCGTATGTTACATCTATAATTTGACCAAGTTATTTTTTACGTATTACTAAGTAGCCTGTTTTCCTTTTCATCTTTGTGTTCTTTGTGAAAATCTTCGTGAACTTTGTGGTAACATTCAGCCCTTTTATGCAAATATTTTTTTATGAGAAAGCCATGACAATTTCATCGAGTAAAAGGCACAGCCATCATGTCTGCAAAATCGCCAGCCAAATATTTGTAATGTCCCGCTATGCCAATCATCGCAGCATTATCTGTACAAAATTCAAAGGCGGGAATATGTGCTTTCCAGCCATTTTCTTCACAAAGTGCAACAAAACGAGTTCTTAATTCGGAATTAGCAGAAACGCCCCCTGCAATGGCAATGTCTTTTACCTTTGTATATTTTACGGCTTTTTTGAGGCGAGAAAGCAGCATTTTGATGAGTTGTGCCTGATAGCTTGCACATAAATCTGCCATATTTTCTGCTACAAAATTCGGATTTTCTTTGCTACTTTTTTGGATTAAATATAAAAGCGATGTTTTGATGCCACTAAAACTAAAATCAAAGGTATTTGTCTCGGCATCAGGAAAGCGAAAAGCCTGCGAATTGCCCTGTTTTGCCCATTTATCCACCATAGGACCGCCAGGATAAGGAAGCCCCAACATTTTTGCACCTTTGTCAAAAGCCTCACCTACGGCATCATCTATCGTTTGCCCCAAAATTTCCATTTCCACAAAATCCTTTACCAACACAAGTTGTGTATGCCCCCCCGAAACCGTTAGGCAGAGAAAAGGAAATTGTGGCGGCGTTTCTGACAAGAAATTTGCCAAAATATGCGCCTGCATATGGTGAACCGTAATAAGTGGAATCCCAAGCCCCAAAGCAAATGCCTTTGCAAAAGAAATACCCACTAACAAAGCCCCAATTAAACCTGGACCTTGCGTGAAAGCTACTGCGTTTAGCTCCTCTTTTGAAATTTCTGCTTTTTGCAAAGCAGCTTGTACCACCCGCACAATATTTTGCTGATGCAAGCGAGAAGCCAATTCTGGAATCACACCACCATATTTTTCGTGGTCTAACTGCGAACTGACGATATTTGCGAGGACTTTGCCATTGCGTAAAATAGCTGCTGCTGTGTCATCGCAAGAGGATTCTATAGCGAGTATGGTGATATTTTTCATCTATCAAATTGATATATAACGATGCCACAATAAGGTTTATATTTATACTTGTTACCAGTGGTGCTAGTTGAAAATTTGGTAAAAAGCGAAAAAAAGGTTATCTCGCAGGCTACCAAACCATAAGCGAGACAACCATGGAAAAAACATTCAAAGATACGGTATCTTCTGCAGATTTTGCAGATATTTTTACAATTGTGTACTATTTTGTAGATGAATCATACAAAAATTTTGAGAATATGCTGAAACGTTCGGGTTCGACACCTATTTTTTCAGATAGCAAAATAATTACATTATATCTTGTTAATCAGATGTTTAATGATTCCGAGAGGGCTTTTTATAGCTATTTTCGGAAAAATTATCTTCATTTATTTCCCAAAATGATAGATAGGACTCGCTATCATCGTAGATGTAAAGACTTATATAGAATAGCCAATCTTATCAGGCTGGAATTATTATGGAAAATGGACGTAGATATGCAAAGTCATCATATCATGGACTCTATGCCAGTGCCTGTTTGCAAGTACGCAAGGGCTTCAAGGAACTTAATCTTTGCCGCAGAGTATGGGGTCAATAATGATAGTCTTTATGGATATTGTGCTGCCAAGAAGGAAGATTATTATGGCTTTAAATTACATTTATTAGTTACAACACAAGGAATACCCGCTCATTTTGTCTTAGCACCTGCTAGCCACCATGATGTAAGCCTTGCGCCAGAAATGTTGGAGTCATACTGAAATTTAATTACTGTTTTAGGCGATAAAGGATATGTAGGCTTAGAAAAAAAACTTAAAGATAAGACTGATTATCAACTTATTATACAAAAAAGAGCTAATCAGATTCCCAATACTAAAAACGAGAAAAAGTGGTTGGCTATCTTTAGAAAAACCATCGAAACGACTAATTCCCAGTTAAAGGAAGAATTCAATCTATAGTACGCTAGGGCGAAATCCGCTTGGGGATTGAACAGTAGAATCGTCTATAAAATAGCCGCTTATACTATGTCTGTATTTATCAATTTTATAGCAGGGTTACCCCTTCTAAACATCAAATCTCTCATTTTTTAACTAGCACCACTGGTTGGATTGGTTGAAAATAAGGTAAATGTATGGCTTCACCCTTTTAGGTTAGGTTATTTTAAGATATTGGAAACACGTCCTTTTCCTTATATTAGAGAACCATATAAGGTAGGTAATAAATGGAATTGGAAAATGAGTGTGGGAGAAAATTGGAGCGATGAACGTTGGTCAAAATGGCACGGTTCTATAGATATAACTTATCAATATGAAATTATAAAAATTGAAAAAATAAATACAATTTTTGGTGAAATAGACTGTTATGTCAGAGAGGGAATAGCTGAAAGTAGCATAGGAAAAACGAAACTTATATCTTATTTTCACGAAAAATATGGTTTTATCAAATATGAATTTCATGCGATAGATGGTACGATTATTCTTATGGAAGTAACAGAAGCTTACGAAAAAGTACCCTTAAAATAGCATTAAACTCAATGAACACTCATCACAACCACTACTTCCTCCTCTTCGCTTGCTGCCTCCCTGTCAAAGGCGCACGCCATTCGCTTATCTGCGATATACAACGTGGCAGCATGGATTTTATTCCAAACTCCTTGTATGAGTTGCTTACAGTAGATTGCAAAACGCTCACGTACAGCGAGATATTGGCACAATACGAAGCAGAAGATAGAGAAACCACCATCGAATATTTTGATTTTTTGATAGCAAAAGAATATGGCTTTTGGTGTGAAAGTTTGGAGGAGA
>JAAFHL010000491.1 GCA_013298365.1 Bacteroidota bacterium
GTCAATATATTTGCCATCAACTTTGCACCCATAGAAACACGAGGTCTCGTTTTACGGTCTTGACGAGCATAGCCGAAATATGGCGTAACAACAACTATTTGTTTTGCAGAGGCTCTTTTCGCAGCATCAATTAACAGTAGCAGTTCCATAGTATTATCAGACGGTGTGAAGGTAGATTGTACTATAAAAACATTGCAGCCCCTAACCGATTCATCGAATGAGGGCTGCATTTCTCCATCGCTAAACTTCTGAACAGTAATTTTGCCCAGAGGCATGCCATAATGGTCTGCTATATCTTCTGCTAAATATTGAGATGCGGAACCAGAAAATATTTTTACTTTCGTATCCATTTAGCTTTTATTTGGTTGGGCGAGGAGGATTCGAACCCCCACGAACTGAACCAAAATCAGTAGTACTGCCCTTATACTATCGCCCATTAACTTCTCAATTGTGACGCAAAGGTACGACTATTTTGCGAACCTGCAAATTTTTTCACACTTTTTTTTCATTTTTTTTTGTTTTATGTATTTTGAAACAAGTCGCAAAATGTACTATCGCTCATACGAATTAGAATCTTGCCTAATAAGCCTCATAATTCTATCATGCTTAAACCCGTTCCCATCTCTTTTTTCTGCAAGTTTATATTTTTTTCGCTATTTACATTTTTTGCCGATATATCTAAATATCTATAAAATATTAAAGTTCTCACAGATTAAGGATACAGATTTTTGCAGATAAGAAAGTAGTTTTTCGCAAATTAGGTGTTTATTTGTGCGTAAATTTGCACTTATCTGCGAGAAATCACACAACTACAACAACTATATGTCTAAAATATTACTTCATTCCATCTCACAACTCTATCAAGTTTCCGATTCGCAAGAAATATTCAAAGCGGGCGAAAATATGCAACATACTTGTTTGAAAGAAAATGCCTATTTAATCATTGAAAATGAACATATTATAGAAATAGGTAATATGGCAGATTTGGGCGAAAGGCAAAAGGAAAACCTTGCTGAATCTATAGATTGCACAGGTAGAATTGTTTTGCCAGGCTTTGTAGATAGTCATACACATTTGGTATTTCCCAAAACGAGGGAAGAAGAATATTTATTCAAAATACAAGGCATGACTTACGAAGAAATCGCACAAAAAGGGGGCGGAATCCTTAATTCTGCCAGGGCTGTGACGCATATTTCGGAGGAAGAATTGCTCTTATCTTCTTTGGAAAGATGCAAAAATGTATTGAAAACAGGCACTACAACTTTGGAAATCAAAAGTGGCTACGGCTTGTCCTTAGCGGGGGAACTGAAACTTTTGAGAGTAGCAAATGCCTTGAAAAAACATACTTCACAAACCATAAAAACCACTTTTTTGGGCGCACACGCCATTCCTTTGGCATACAAAAGTCAAAGAGAAAAATACATAGATTTGGTGTGTGAGGAAATGATTCCACAGGTGGCAGAAGAAAACCTGGCGGATTTTATAGATGTATTTTGTGAAACAGGCTTTTTTACGCAAGCAGAAACCGAAAAAATCTTGTTAAAAGGGGCTGAATATCATTTACCTGCCAAAATACATGTAAATCAATTGGATTTTTCGGGCGGTGTACAGCTTGGTACACGCATGGGTGCAATTTCAGTAGATCATCTTGAAAGAATCGCAGATGAGGATATTTTTTCCTTGCAAGAAAGACAAAAAAATAGCCCTAATGATTGTACAGTGCCTACCTTATTGCCCTCTTGCTCCTTTTTTCTAAGAGACCCTTATGCACCTGCTCGTAAATTGATTGCAGCAGGTTTGCCTGTTTGCCTTGCAACAGATTACAATCCAGGTTCATCGCCATCGGGAAGTATGGCATTTGTCATGTCTTTGGCTTGTACCTATATGCGCATGTTGCCCACAGAGGCACTTTCTGCCATGACCTTAAACGGGGCTTTTGCTTTGCGCTTGTCAGAAAAAATAGGTTCTATTGAAGTTGGCAAGCAAGCAGATATTATTATCACGAAACCTTTGCAACATTTGGCAAGGATTCCTTATTCTTTTGGCGAAAATTTGATAGAACGAGTGATTTGTAAAGGAGTATAATACATACTAAGCTATCATTTCTACTTTATGACGTTAAAAAATAATGAAGGCTTTAGCCCCAATTTTTTGAACGGATGAGCGAAACAATCTCACGTAGCTAAATATTAATTAATGTAAGTTGCGAATGGCGTTCTGTAGTGGCGATTCTCCAGAATCGCCACTAACAAAGAAAGGACTAAGTGTATTATGCCGCTCAATAAAAGGTTTTTCGGTCAGATAAAACAAGTTTTATAGCTTAGTAGCTGCGATTCTGGAGAATCGCAGTACGGTAAAAACAATACGCAACTTACATTAATTACTTATGTTACAAATATAGCAGTTTTATGGCTGGACTGCAAAAAAATGATTATGGCGGTAAGATGGAATAAAAATAAACTATTTTATTTCTGTTCTTGTAAACAGAAAATATCTATAACGGTACAAAAAAGGCAAATTTCGCTGTGAAAATAATTTTGTATAGCTAAAAGAATGTGCTTATATTTGAGCCTTACATACAACATTTTTATAAACCATTCTATATGAGGAAATTTACAATAGGCTTAGCCTTGTGCATTCTTGCTTTTGTTTCAACATTACAAGCACAGGTGATTCGGCAAACCGAAAAACTCAGCAATCGTTTAGTCAATGAGTTAGCGGAACATCCACAATCTCAACACAAAGTTTTAATTTTGTTGAAAGACCACATTGACATGGCAGCGATAGATGAAGTGTTTTATCAAAAACAACTTTCGCTCTATGAAAGAACCTATACGGTAATCACTACACTAAAAGCAAGGGCTGCGGCTACACAGCCACCTATATTAGCGATGTTGGCAAGTAGTGGTGGGGTCAATCAAATGGCAACTCGTGGGTATTGGATAACGAATCTGATTGGTGCAGAAGTGCCTACCTACATCGTAGATGTATTATCTATGCGGGAAGATATTGAAAGTATTGATTTAGATGTTGAGGTAATGCTTGAACCTTTTCAAAAAGGGCGACCAGGGACAAGAAGCGTTGGGGGGCATGAGATAGGGCTTGAAGCGATTAACGCACCTTTTATGTGGGGATTAGGATATACAGGCAATGGCAAAATTGTGATGAGCATAGATACGGGCGGAGACCCAACGCATCCTGCGATAGATAATCAATATCATGGAAATTATTTTCCTGCTGCGCAATGTTGGTTTGACCCAGGGGGCGGAACTACCGTAGCAAATGAGTGCGATACACATGGAACACATACTATCGGAACAATGGTAGGATTAGATGCAACTACACATGATACAATAGGGGTAGCTTTTGGTGCAACTTGGATTGGGTCTCCAGGGATTTGTGGCGCAGGAGATAGAATTGGGGCTTTTCAATGGTCAATAGACCCTGACAGTAATCCTAATACCATAGAGGATATGCCTGTTTCTATCAATAATTCTTGGTATGACCCAGATGTAACAGATGAATGTTCTGCTTCAAACGCATATAAATTGGCTTTAGATGCTTGTGAAGCTGCGGGGATAGCCGTTGTTTTTTCTGCGGGTAATGCAGGTCCTAATGCAAATACCATCACGATGCCCAAAAATATATCTACGACCTTAGTAAATGTATTT
>JAAFHL010000498.1 GCA_013298365.1 Bacteroidota bacterium
TTGCCAACGGTAACAGTCGTGTCAATATTGAGGTAGCGATAGCGTAAGCCATCTCCATCAAGTGTTTGTGCATATAAATACGGATTCCATGTATAAGTTGTATCTGCATACATGGGGTATTTTAGCACAAGTTCTCTCACATTTTCTTTGGTCGTTTCTGCATACTTCGTACTGTCTCTGAAAATACTCCAAACCCTATCTACCGTAAACTGAAAATTTAAGCCATTGCTAATCTCCGAACGATAACTAATGAGTTTGTTCACCTCTCTCCCATCTATGACTACTTTTCCGCCGATAAGCTCTTTGCGATAATATTCATCTTTGCGGGCAGGAATCGTATATATACTATCCGAAACATGATAAATGGCATATTTTCCGCTATCTGTTGGGAAAACAAGCCAAGTTGTTGGAACAATATATTCTTTGATTCTATTGCAAGAGAAAACGCCTATTGCCAAGGCTGAAAGCAATGCAAATATGGAAAATGTAGTATAAATTGTGTGTTTTGAACGCATAGTGTCAGTTATCAGTGAACAGTTATCAGTTAGTTGTAATATCAATACTTTTGTTGCAGTGAGTATTCCCAACTATTTTATTCGCATTAACTAAGTAGCAGTTGACAATAAATTAAGAAGATAATTTAAAGTTAAATAATTGATTTTCATACACTTATACTAACTTTCAACCAATCATATTGAGATATGTCGAACTATCAATTTTTAACTACTTAACTATCGCAAAGCTATGAGAAAATTATCGTTTTTTGGCGAAACCACTTTTAATCACAACACCGAGATAGCCACCTGTCATGGTAGAAAAAGCCGTAATTAAACCGCCCAAAAGGGCAGTAATGAGTATCATGGTATATGGTATGGATTTGCTCAAAACGAGTTCGGAAATGCGATTGCTGAGAATCATGTCGTTTCCCATATCTTTCCAAAACGCCCAAACACCCCAAAGCATAATGCCTGCTATTAAGCCTGCCAAAAAGCTATTGCCAATGTTGCTTTGTTTTTTATCCGCAAATGCTCTGCGACGTGGGACTTCGCTTAACAAAAACCCCACTAAAGCGGCTACAATACATAAGCTCCACCATGTCGGAAATAGCAAACCGATTGCTACACCACTCACAAGTATCATGCCTATTTTTAGAATAAATCTCATGGAAACCTCAAAATATAATGGTAGAACAATTAAAATACAAATATATAGCTTTTCTATGAATATGTAGGCATGAATCCATAATTTCATTATGGATTGTTTTATTTTTTGCCAATTCTTATCAGTTGCCCATCTCTCATCTCAAATCTACCCGAAGCTCGAGTAAGCGGGCTATCTTGCGAAAGTTGCGCCAAATTAGTGATGTCTTCTCCAATCGTATGCAGGCTACCGCCTGTTTCAAAAGCGATTTTCATATATTCAGGATTGACAAAGTCATTTTCGGGGTCACATATCACCACATGAATCGGCTGTTTTATTTTAGCCAATAATTTCAAATCTCTTACCCCTGTATTATCTGCGATAAGAATAATTTCATCAAAATCTTTGATTTGTGTAATACCCATTATTACCGCCTCTAAATCATTTTCTACAATATCGCCCCCTGTGCCAGCGTCCATGGTCTTGCTCATAATCCGAATCACATCTTCCAAGCTATTAGAGGTTGCCTTATAAATGCCGCCCGTTTTGCCAATGATTTTTTGACTGGTTATTTTCTCATTTCCATCATTAAAAAAGACAAAATGGCTTACTTGCGAAATATTTTTCTCCAAATTGAGCCTATGCCACATCAAGAGTTGCGCACCGTATTGATACATACTTGCTGTCCAGTCCATCACAATGAGGCTATTTTTCCATTCAGGATGCCGCTCCAAAACCGTAAGCACCGTAGAATCCTTAATAATCAATTCGCCTCTCAAAATGCCTTTAATGTCATCTATATCCGAAACATCACCGCCATATAATGTACGGGGATTCGGAATAGCTTCCGCTGCTGCAGAAGAAAATTCTTTGGGAACAGCAGGAATAGCCGCAGGCGTTGTAGCTTTTTTGGTACTCACAATTGTCAAAGTGCGAGGTACATATTTAATCACAATGCCATGAAACATCGCCTTAGCTTCACTTTCACTCTTACAATTTGTTTGAATGACGATATTCCATTTCACATCTACTGCTCGAAAAACAGGGTCAAGTTCTATCAAATTTTTAATACGAGCATTGAGCAGTTTGTCATAGTTTGTGCGCCAGTTGTCGTAGTTTGCAGGATATTTAGAGTAAACAACATCAACTTCTATGGGGAAGTTTTTCTCGGCAAGATTTGTCCAGACTTCGGCATTTTGCAAAATAGCACTCGCATACGCCATATTGATAATCGCCTGTTTTTGAGCAGAATCTATTTCATAAACAGGAACTTCATACGCTTGAACCACATTTACGGTATCTACATAACGTTGTGCAGATAGGTAAGAATGGGAATACAGTAATAATCCCATGAGGAGTAGATAAATGGATTTACGCATAATCGTACATTGATATAAATGGCTGTAATAGTACGAATAATCTCCCGTTTTTTCAAAAAAAACGTGAAAATAAAAATTTCTGCACTTTTTAGGATAGAAAAATGGAGGAATAGTAAAAAATTTCGTATTTATTTAGGTATGCTGACTTTCTCGCAGATTTACACAAATTTAACCGCAGATTTTCGCAAATAAATACCTAATCTGTGCTAATCTGCGTTCTTTATCTGCGAAAATCTGCGAGAACCTAAACAGTTACAACAAAAAAATTTAATGATGACTTCTAATCCTGTCTTTTCTTGTCTTAAAAAACAATTCTAACACAGGGAAATAATCTTTTTGAACATTAATAGAAAGGTAATCCATTTTATATTTTTTGGCTAAATAGTTAAGATTTGTGTCTATTTTCTCAAATTCCTTGCTTAATTCTTTGCCATAAACCGTATCTCCAGCATTTATCCACGCCAACGTTCCCGTTTCAGTATCTAATGTTGGGATTGTGCCATAACCGCTGCCCATCACTTCTCGGGGATTAAAAAGGCGAATGAGAATTACCTCATGTTTTCTTGCCAAATGTATCAAAGGTTGCTCGTATTCTTGGTCGAGAAAATCCGAAATAATGAGCAAAATGCTGCGCCTTTTTTGGGTTTTACGAATAAAATCAAGGGCTTTTCCAATTTTTGTCCCTAAATGTTCTGCTCGATTTGTCAGCAAATTGCGCACAATCGCCAATACGTGTTTTCTGCCTTTTTGTGGAGGGAAATACTGTTCTATTTGGTCAGAAAAAGTAGCCATACCTATCTTGTCATTGTTTTTTAGTGCAGAAAAAGCCAAAATTGCCGCAATTTCTGTACCTATCAACAACTTGTTTTCTTGCTCATTGCCAAAATCTTCTGAACCACTGATATCAAATAAAACAAATAAAGTTCTTTCCCTTTCCTCTTTAAACTGCTTAATATATGCCTGCCCTGTTCGTGCAGTTACATTCCAATCTATTGACCGAATCTCATCGCCATATTGATAGTGTCGCACCTCATCAAACTCCAAACCCTGCCCTTTGAAGGCTGCATGATACTCTCCTGCAAACAAAAAAAAA
>JAAFHL010000492.1 GCA_013298365.1 Bacteroidota bacterium
TCAAGAGTGCTAGCAATATCAAATCCTCGAGAATTTGATATTTATAGATTTGTAGAGTTAAATAAGAACAAAGCCGATGAATTGCAGAAGGTTATTGAAAATAAATTTTCAGCCAAGACAAATAAAATAAGAGTTTATCAAAATGATTTTAATGAAGTTATTACTCAAATGGAAACCTTTTTACGTAACAATGGTAAGTATAAAACGTTAGCTTTCATAGACCCGTTTGGTATGGAAGTAAACTGGTCTTCGATTGAAATGTTAAAAGGATTATCAATTGATATGTGGATACTGGTTCCTACAGGAATGGGTGTAAACCGTTTACTTAAAAATAATGGAGATATAGAAGAAACTTGGTTAGCAAAATTGCAAAATTTTTTAGGGTTATCGGAAGAAGAAATACGAAATACTTTTTACACAACGGAAAAAGTATTAACTTTGTTCGGTGAGAGTATATTTGTACAAAAGCAAGAGGACGCTATTGAGAAGGCACATACATTGTATAAAAAAAAATTGGAGACAATTTTTAAACATGTATCTTGTTCTTATGTTATGAGGAATTCAAATAACTCAATTTTATATCATTTTTTACTTGTTTCTAATAATGAAACGGCTGTAAAAATTGGTAATTATATTGTTGGTAATGGTATATCTAAACTATAATAAATATTTATGGCACAATCAAGTATAGAATGGACTGAAATGACATGGAATCCAACAACAGGCTGCACCAAAATCTCGGCTGGTTGTAAATTCTGCTATGCAGAGGTAATGTCAAAACGCTTGCAAGCAATGGGTATAGAAAAATATAAAGATAATTTTGAAGTAAGAATTCACCCAGATGCTTTAAAAATTCCTTATACTTGGAAAAATTCAAAAGTCGTTTTTGTGAATTCAATGAGTGATTTATTTCATAAGGATATTCCACTTGATTTCATACAACAAGTATTCAAAGTAATGAATGATAATCCTCAACATGTTTTTCAGGTTTTAACTAAACGAGCTGAAAGGTTATTAGAAGTTCATAAAGAATTAAAGTGGACTCATAATATTTGGATGGGTGTTTCTGTTGAAAATGACAAAGTACGAGATAGAATTAATTATTTAAGAGATATTAATGCGAAGGTCAAATTTTTATCTTTAGAACCACTAATTGGACCATTAAAGAAATTAAATCTTGAAGGTATTGATTGGGTTATTGTTGGGGGCGAAAGTGGGCATAAGGCAAGACCAATGAAACCTGATTGGGTCTTAGATATTCAAGCCCAATGTCTAAAAGCTGAAGTTGCATTTTTTTTTAAACAGTGGGGGGGCAAAAATAAAAAAGCTAGTGGTAGGCTACTAAATGGCAAAACTTATGATGAAATGCCTGAAATTGAACTACATAATAACTTGTAATAATAAAAAACCACCAACAGATTCATCTCCGCCCATGCCTGCTAATCAAAGCGCAAGGCAAACACACAGCAGGCACAGGCGTAGATTTTGTCGTTGGTGGCAAGTCCAAAAAAACAACTAATAACAATTAATGGTTAATTTATTAATTTCTTATGAATATTGAAAAAATAATGGAAAAAATTTCTTTGAAAGCAATTTTAATTGCTATCGGAATGGGAATTTGGGTAATGGTGTTACAAAATGCAGGTATTGTACCTACAAAACAAAACGTTTATGTTAGTGGTGGTTACATAGATGCAGATATTAATGGAACTGTTGATGTCGTGGGAAAGGTCGATATAGACAATACTGTTAATGTAAACATTAGCGAAATAAATGGTCATAATGAAGTTACAACTGGTATAGGAACACACTCTGTTTTCCCATATGGTTATATGTTACCTGTTGAAAATTGGTGACATATTTCTTAAACGATTATAATACATCTCTTAACACACACATAAATATATTTTATTTATTGTATAATTATTTTCATATCATGTCAAAAACCGTAAAAATTATTGTTATTATTATTCTTTGGTTTGTTGTTGCGACAATAAACGGAATACTCATCGAATCTGGGGGAACAAGCGCAGCCCCTTCTGCTGTTTTCGGAATTGCCGCCTTATTTGGAACAAGGGCAATATGGAAATACGAAGACTCTAAAAGTAGCAATGATAATCTTGATAAAGGACAAAAGTAATGTTCAAAGATTATTACAAAATTCTTAATGTTTCCGAAAGAATTACTCAACAAGAGTTGAAGCGTGCATTTAAGAAACAAGTATTGAAATGGCATCCCGACCAAAATAGTGGTCGGGATACAACCATACAGATGCAAGAAATAAATGAAGCGTATTTAATCCTTAAAGATGCGGAAGCCAGAGAACGTTATAATAAGGAATATCAGCGATTCAAGAAATCGCAAGAATACAATCAAGATTTAAGCTATAATAAGGAATCGCATAATACCGAAAATGCAAATAATGCTGAAGATACATTCTTTGTAAATGATGAAGTATTAAATGAGTGGATTAAAAATGCACAAAGGCAGTCAATTGATTTAGCAAAGAAAACAATTGAAGAAATGCGAGTACTTTTGAATGTTGGAGTGAAAGCGTTTTTCCACAAACTACTAAGTTTAGCAATTACAGGTTTTATAATTGGTGGAATTTTATTGCTAATTTCAAAGGGATGTAATTAGCTACTTTAAATCAATATATCACAATTCAAAAAAAATCAAATTTTAAATTTATCTAAATTATGATGTTTACATTAACTGGTATTGAATCACACATAGATAAGGGATTTGGCATAACAGCCGATTCTTATTACAAAAGTGCAGAGCATCTTTTTGCAAATCATTATGAGTTTTATGATTCCACGCAGCAAGCTCAAATGCCAGAAAACTTTTTATACAGACATTCTATTGAACTTTATTTAAAGTCGCTAATAATAATTTATCATCAAAAACTTCAAATTAATTATGGTACAGTACCTTTTGACAGTGATAAGCCAGAAATTAAGGCTATTGACTCAAAATGGATTAGCCTTTATAAGTGCCATTTTATAGATGAATTATATAAATATTGGCAAGAAGAACTACTTATCCCGAACAATGCAGAATTAAAAGCAAAATTTCCAAAGGGAGATTGGGAATCTTATGATGAAATAACAGAATTAATGAGCATAGTTTGTAAATATGATAAAGATAGTTCGTTTTTTAGGTATCCTATTACCAAAAACACTTCCCTTGACCACAAAAAATTTAATATGCAAAAATTTAAGTCAGTTAATATGTCAAAGTTTATAGAAGAAATACAACAGACAAATAAAAATACAGAGAAAAAAGGCGGATTAATCTCACTTGTTGTAGATGAGAATGAAAATATCGTAGAGGCATTTAAATATGAAGGCGATATTTTAAAGGATATTCGCGATGCATTGAAAAAAATTGCTCATTATTTCTACGGCATACACACTATGACAAGATGTATTATGTGTGAGGGAATGTAAAAAATGCCACCAACAAAAATATTGCCTTACATGGCTTTTATGCCAACGCTCAATGCCAACGCACAAAAGCCACGTAGTCAATATAGCCGTTCACAGCCACTCGTGAAAAGCAGGACTTGACAAACTGTGTGTAAAGCGAAATTTGGTAGAAAAGTTTTAGCTTCATTTCATTTCGCAAAAACCTTTCCACCAAATTTCGCAGTTATAACGAAGT
>JAAFHL010000493.1 GCA_013298365.1 Bacteroidota bacterium
ATGCTTGCTTTACGTTTTGAGCTTTTAATCAAAAAAGCAGAGTTTGCACTTGCTTACACTCAGAAAGCTGCACAAGAAGCTGCAGACTTTAGAAAAAGTTATTTGGAAACTCTTGAAAAAGAAAAGCAAGAAGCCCTATCTGTTCCAAGTTTGCCTAAGACCGAATAATATTCTGTTTCAAGTTTAGCGAAGCGTAACTTGGAACAGCCTTTTTTGCAAGTCCCCAACTTGTGTGTAAGTAAAAGTCAGAAGCAGGATTTTCAGAATTAAAAAATTCGCAGGATTAAACAGCCAGATTTTTTCAGAATGACAAAGTATGTTGATGTTGGCTGTTTCATTTATCATTCAACATTTATCATTCGTCATTAAAAACAGCCAGATTCTTTCAGAATGACAAAGTATGTTGATGTTGGCTGTTTCATTTATCATTTATCATTCGTCATTAAAAACAGCCAGATTCTTTCAGAATGACAAAGTATGTTGGTATTGGCTGTTTCATTTATCATTCAACATTTATCATTTGTCATTAAAAACAGCCAGATTCTTTCAGAATGCAAAAGGCTATTTCATCAAAATTTATATCCCAAACCTATACTTCCTATTTCTTCTATATAATTGAAAATACCCAATGTATTCACATCATTATACAAATAAGAGAGGTGAAAAGAAAAATAATCCCATTGTAGTTTTGATTGTATTTGAATACCTGAGCGATTGCCTCCTGTATTTTGGGTGCCTAACATACCCATTATTTGCGTTTCCCAAATCCCAAAAGCAGTATAATGGATAGTAGCTTTGTAATTTAGCCAACGACTCGCAAAATAGTTATTTAGTGTATAAGTAAATGCACCATTTTGGTACGTTGTATATCCATTCCCCACTCTTGGCAAATTGTTTTGCTCCCTCAAATGGGCAACTTCCAAAGACAACCGCCAATTATGATTTAGATTACTTTCTTGTCTGAATAGCCATTGGTTCGTAGAAATACCCAAATTATTGATTTGGTTTTCGGTTAATTTTTTGGGTTGATTGTTAAAAGTATATTGGAAAATGGTGCTGTGTTGTGTGTGTTTTATTTTATAGTTTTTGCTGGCTTGTGCCTGAAAAATATGAATATTTTCCACCAAATTATCCCTTTTTATGGTATTGTTTTGGTAAGCTATGCTTATTTGTGGAAGTTTGGGAAAGGCAATATTAAAATTTAAACCTATTTTTTCAATGCGTGTAGTAGGAACATTTCTTTGCAAAACATTATCTTCCAAAAAAGCAATATTAGGTTGCAGAATAATTTTTTTATTTGCCAAATATTGCCTTCCGCTTACTTCTATACTTTTCATATCATTTCGTAAATAAGGCAACCCTAACGAAAAAAAAGAAGGCTCTATATATCTACTTTTTATTTGTATGTTGGAATTTTTCGTAATTTGCGTTTGTAATTCTGCCATCATTGCCCAACCCCTTTGCAAAGAAGTATTGTAATTATCATCTTTCAAAATTTGGTTAGTGGGAAAATAAAAAAGATTATCTATTTTTACTTCCCCCAAATGCGCATTCAAAGAAGTAAGCGATTGGGCTATTTCCAATTTAAAATCTATCTTATTTTTCCAAAAATAACGCATATCTGTAGATAAAACATAACCCAAACGAGGTTTGTTATAAAAAGTAGTATCTCCCAAACCTGTCAATACGCTATCACCTTTAAAACTTGCCTTGTCATCTTCGCCCCTTAAAAAATGCCAATGAATATGGCTTTTTTCTTTTTTTCCATAGCCTATACTTCCTGCATAAATGCGTCTATTGAATTGCCTCATAGTAGGATTAGCGCGTAAAGTCTGTCCTCCTGAAACAGCAAAATGTAATTGATTGAATTGAAATACACTATGCAACCCATTTAAAGGAATGCCTTGCAAAGTCAAAGGGCTATAAATAGGATTGGTAGTGCCTATTTGAAATTGTCGTATTTTTTGGATAAAAGGATTAAATTGACCCAAAACCCCAAAAGACTGAAGCGTAGCAGTTTGTGTGGGAAATTCTCCATTGCGTAGTTTTTCTAAACTCTTGATAGTTTCATATTTTTCTGTAATAGAAGATTGGATATTTTGTAAAGAATCTCTCCATTTTATCAATCTCTTTGCTTCTTCTGCGGTCATTTTTTGTGCTTTCAGATAAGCATCTATTTGTTTTTGAGAATGTTTAGAAAGACGTTTTTTACCTTCTTTTTCAGAAGATTTAAGTAAGTTTTGGGTGCTATCTTGGCTTCCATTTTGCAAATTATCTTGTTTATTTTTTAGTTCGTTTTGGGTAGAAACCAATAATGAATCTTTTAATTTTTGTGAATTTTTATTGATATCTTGATAATGAACCCCCATAATTTTGCTAACTTTTTCGTTTTTTTGCAAACGCAACATTTCCTTTTTTGCAATGGTTTGACCTTGTTGTTTGGCTTCTGACTCTGCTAATTTTTGTATATCTTGGTGTTCTGTCAAAGAAGCTAACAAATCACTTTCATTTCCCAAAAGGTTTTCTAATTGGCTCAACTTTTCTAATTTTTGTAAGTCATCTGACCACATTGCTTTTTTTACCTCATGTATTTTTTGGGAAAGGTGTTTTTGTAAGCGTTCTTGGTAAGATTGCCAATCTACTTGTACATTAAAACGATTCACAGGTTGGCGTATATCTGTTTGTGCTGATGACCAAAATTGGTCAACGATGATAGGTATATTAAAAACATCAAGTTTGACCTGAGCCTGCAAGCGAGTTTGGGTAGGCGGAATTTGTATAGGATATTCTCCTATCCGATTGCCTATTTGTTGATGAAGTTGGATATCCACATTACGCACCAAAAAACGTGATTTTTTAAATTCATTTTTGAGTTCTTGGGTGGTAGAAGTATAAAGGTAATAAAGCCTTCCCAAACGTTCATTCTTCTTTTGTTTGAATGAAAGGTTTGTTTTTTGTAAAGAATCCAAATCTAAATGAATTTTTTTAGATAAAATTTCTTTGGCTTTTTGGAGGCTATCTAATTTTTTTTGTTGAGGAGTGCGTTGTGTAATCTGCCTTACTTGGCACCACACAGGCACAATCCATAACCAACATACAATTAAAAATGCCCAAACTTTCATAATTAGGAATGAGTAAAAAATAAGACATAGAGTTTGATATATTGATTTAGTAGATTAAAACTGATATTTGAAACATCAAAAATTACCTAAGTTTTAATTTACTCATTTCTTTTCTTTGTTGCAAAGATAAGGCTTTTTTAAATATATTTAAAATCCAAAAATTTAAAAATAAATATTTGATTTTTAACTCATTTTGCAAGTACATATTTTAGAAATTTTTATTTTTTTGAATAAAATTATTTAACTTTGTACAGACATTAAAAAATTATGGAAACAAAAATCATATCATTGGTAAATCATAAAGGCGGTGTGGGGAAAACTACCTCTACTTTAAATTTAGGAAAAGCATTGTCTTTGTTGGGTAAAAAGGTTTTAATAATAGACATTGACCCCCAATCCAATCTTTCTCAAAGTGTTGGAATAGATGAACCCAAACAAAGCATCTACAATACATTATGCGAAGGTGCTGAATTATTTATCGTTCAATTATCTAACAATTTTTATATTGCCCCTGCCAACCTTTCTTTAGCTACAGCTG
>JAAFHL010000494.1 GCA_013298365.1 Bacteroidota bacterium
GATTTTGCCATTGAAAACGCCTGTTGCTGTGTCTTTTATAATGCCTTTGTATAATTCATTGCTATAGCAATGTGGCTCTTTGTGATGCACTTCTGTATGATTATCAACATGTTGTGAACCAGATAGCAAATAAGAACCATATAAATTACTTTCGATATTCTTGCCTTCGAGATTGACAGTCAAGTTGTTACGCACAATTTCACCACTGAATGAAAACGCAAATAAAGTGGCTTTGCTGTCTGCTTTTTGGGTCAAAATAGTACTTTCTACATGCGAAGCTTTGTCGCCTTCTGCCTGAATTTTGATATATTCTACATTGGCATTTTCTGCCACAAAAATCTCGGTAATGGCATTGCGCAAAGTATTTGATTTACTTGTACCATGCTGTGTTTCAATCACTTTTACAGAAGATTGCTTGCCTACAATAACCAAATTTCTGTGTTGAAAAGCGATATTTTCCTCCGAATCCGTCAAATGCTGAATATGAATCGCTGTTTCTATATTTTCTTTTTCAGGTACGTATATATATACACCCTCTTCAAAATAGGCTGTATTCCAAGCGGTAAAAATGTCTTTTTCAGGCAAAATATTCGCAGAAAAATAATTTTCTATTTGCTTTTTGTCATTTTCGTCTAACTCACTCCATCTTTTAACTACTACATTTTCCTTTTTTTCGCTGTTAAAACAAGCAGAATGAAATGTGCCATTTACAAATACCAAGGTATGCGCATCGGAATTTGGGATACAGCATAATCCTAACTCTTTGGAAATCATTGAGTTTGATGTAGCATATTCTGTATCTAAAACAGCCTTCAAACTGGTAAATTTCCATTCTTCCCATTTTGTGGTAGGGTAGGGGAGTGTAGCGATTGCTGCTTTTGCCGTTTCTCTTTTGCTGTGTGAAAATGTTGTCTGATTTGTTGAAAAATTAATCATATATTTAGTTATTTTTGTCTTCTATATTTTCGCAGATGAAAACTTGTTTATATCTGCATCATATGCAAATACCTCCGAAAATCTGCGAGACAAAGGTAAGCCTTTTTAGAATCATTCTAAAAAGAAAACACATATTCTTGCAATTTGTTCTTTAATGAAGAAATATTTTTGCATTAATATTTTATAAAGGAGCGGTTTCCTTAATTTTCGATTTTACAATCCCAATGCTTTTTTTACTTTTGCCATAAAATCAGGAAGTTGTCGCATAGAAGCCTCTTGACGCAGTGCTTCTCTATGGTCATTTGCTATCATGCCCAAGTATTTTTTCCCTCCTGCTAATGAAGACATTACGCCTGTTTTTCCCAAAATAACTGCGCCTTTTCCAATCGTCAAATCTTTGTTGATGCCCGCTTGTCCCCAAATCATCACATCATCTTCCACAATCACTACGCCTGCAATGCCCACTTGTGCTGCAATTAAACAGCGTTTGCCAATGACTGTATCGTGTCCGATTTGAATCAAAGAGTCTAATTTTGTCCATTCGCCTATGGTCGTATCACCACTTATACCTCTATCTATTGTACAATTTGCGCCAATATCCACATGGTCGTGAATAACAACCCTGCCCTTAGACAGCAATTTTTCTTTGCTATTTGCCCTTGACTTAAAATAAAAACCTTCGCCACCAATCACACAACCTGCGTTGATGCACACATCATTGCCGATAATACTTTCGTCTGCAATAAATACATTGGCATAAATAAGCGTATCATTACCGATTGTAACATTTGAACCAATCGTTGTATTATGTCCAATTTCTACATTGTCGCCTAAGATTACGTTTTCGCCAAAGACCACATTTCTGCCAACTTTAACATTTTCTCCAATCTTCGGTTGTGCAGCCGTATCAAAAGGATAGCGTGGCTGAAAGTACTCCGTAAGGCTATTGTAAGCAGTAAAAGGTTCTGCGTGAATAAGTAAAGCCTTGCCTTCAGGTACTTCTACTACCTGATTGATAATAATGGTCGTAGCGGCACTTTTTAGGGCTTTTTCATAATATTTTGCTACATCTGTGAAGGTCGCATCGCCCTTTTCTACCAAATGAATTTCATTAAAACCCGAAATAATATGGTCGGGGTTTCCTATATATTCGCAGCCTAAAATGTTGGCTGCTATCCCTAATCGTAGATTTTGTTGTAATTTCATGCGGCAAAATTACGAATTTTACCTAAAATAAGTGCATTTTTTTAATCACTTTCCAATGTAATTCTATGTAGGTGTTTTTATGAGGCAATTCTGTTTCAATTGCTTGATGCAAGTCTTTTAGGGC
This sequence comes from Bacteroidota bacterium, assembly GCA_013298365.1. Taxonomy (GTDB): domain Bacteria; phylum Bacteroidota; class Bacteroidia; order J057; family J057; genus JAAFHL01. The sequence continues at coordinate 2,267 of JAAFHL010000494.1, forward strand.
AAAAAAGCCATGCTTGGATAAGTATGCAAATGTACAAGAATTTTTAAATTCGCAAAAAAAGGCTACCTTTGTGTCGATTATCAGTGAGTAGCTATCAGTAAAAAGAGGTAATTCGCTTATAATCAATGATATAAAAAATATTCTATACTAATTTCTAATTTTCTTTATATGAACTACGAACTCATAAGAGAACTTCAAGTGCGAATCGAGGCACTGGGGAGGTATCTTTAACGTCGCTCAAAAGCGCGAACAAATTCAGGACAAAGATTTATTGACGCAAGAACCGGATTTCTGGAGCGACTCTGAACGTGCAGAGGCTATCTTGAAGGAAATGCGGGCGTTGCGTGTGTGGGTAGATCCTTACGAAAAAATAGAAAAACAGTATGAAGATACCGATTTATTCTATGAATTTTGGAAGGAAGAACCTTCGGAAGAAGCAGAGGAAGAATTGCTAAGTTCTTATAATGCCACAAAAGAAGCTTTAGAAGACCTTGAATTGAAAAATATGCTTTCAAAAGAGGAGGACAAACTCAATTGTGTCATAGAAATCAATGCAGGGGCAGGCGGAACGGAGGCTTGCGACTGGGCGAGCATGATTTTGCGTATGTATAAGATGTATGCAGAAAAAAGTGGCTTTACATATAGCGAAATTGACTACAAAGATGGTGATGGTGCGGGCATAAAAAGTGTTACCTTAGAGGTTTCGGGCGAGTTTGCGTATGGCTATCTCAAAGGTGAATCGGGCGTACATAGATTGGTGAGAATCAGTCCTTTCAATGCGCAAGGAAAACGTCAAACTTCTTTTGCCTCTGTGTATGTATATCCTGAAGTTGATGATTCTATTGAAATTATTATCAATCCTGCCGATTTGAAATGGGATACTTATCGGGCAAGTGGCGCAGGTGGGCAGAATGTAAATAAGGTGGAAACTGCGGTTCGTGTGGTACATGCACCTACGGGCTTTGTGGTTGAATGTCAGCAGGCAAGAAGTCAGTTGGCAAATCGAGAAAAAGCCTTGCAATTGCTCAAAAGCCGTTTGTATCAATTTGAGTTAGAGAAACAAAATGCTGAGAAAGCCAAATTAGAAGCCACAAAATCCAATATTGAATGGGGTTCTCAAATCCGTAATTATGTCTTTCAACCTTACAAATTGGTAAAAGATGTGCGTACAGGTACAGAGACTTCTGATGTTCAGGCAGTTATGGATGGGAAATTAGATAACTTCATCAAATCTTATCTCATGGAATTTGGAGGAGTGAATCAAGAAGCATAATTTTGATAAGCACATAAGAACATATAAGAAAGACCTACTTATATGTTCTTATATGCCTTATATGGTGTAAAAAAATAAAAATTATATGAAAAACTACTACATTTTTTTGCTC
>JAAFHL010000495.1 GCA_013298365.1 Bacteroidota bacterium
AAGAAAATATATGTTGTTTACAAAAATTAGTGCTTAGGGGCTTCTTCGTGACCTTTACCTTGAGTAGGTGCTGTTTCTTGAAGTTGCTCTATTTGTTGCTTTTGCGATTTTAAAGATTTATCTCCGTAAGAGTCTCCTTCTTTCATCATCGCAATGATAAGCCAAACAATAAATATGAAAGGAAGGATAATTGCTTGAATCAATCGCTTGATTTCATCGCCGAGGTGCATAAAATTAGCAATAATATAATATGCTTTTACCAAGGTAAGTACCAAGAATGTAACTACTTTTGCTATGCCTAATGACCCCTCTGAACTTACTAAGCCTGCAATAACAAACTCGAAGGTAGTAATGCCCGCAAGAATTGCAGTAGTTATCCATATTGTGCGTTTCGCATTTGCTGCTTCTGCCATGATTGTATATTGTTGAAATGTAATATAAAAAGAAAATAATTAGATTAAGTAGAACAAGGTAAATACGAATACCCACACTAAATCTACAAAGTGCCAATATAAACCTACTTTTTCAACCATTTCATAATGTCCGCGCTTTTCATAAGTACCAACGGCTGCATTAAAATAAATAATACAGTTAATCAATACACCTGTGAATACGTGAAAACCATGGAATCCTGTTACAAAGAAGAAGAAGTTTGCAAAAGGTGTAGGACCATACTCGTTTACGATTAAATTTGCACCGAATACTTTTACGCCATTTACCAAAGCACCATGATGAGAACCCTCAATGAAGTGATACCATTCATACGCCTGACACGCTAAAAATACTGCCCCTCCTACAATCGTCCATATCATCCATTTTTCTACCTCTTTTTGCGACTTACGATGCCCCGCTTCTACGGCTAATACCATCGTTACAGAACTTACAATGAGGATAAAAGTCATCAATCCCACAAATACAAGTGGAGCAGATATGTGAAATACATCATACAAAACAGGTGTGTGTGTAAACACTTTTTCTGCATTTGCCCAGGGAACGCCCATAGTTACGGAACGAACACGGGCAACGCCATACGCAATCAAAAAAGCCGAAAATGTGAATGCATCTGTTACTAAGAAGAACCACATCATTAACTTTCCGTAGCTCGCATTAAAGAGAGGACGCTCGCCGTCTATCAATGCTTTTGGGTCAAGTACTACTGACATCTAAATTATTATGAATGAATGAATTAATATTGAATTTTACTGAAAAAGATAGTTTTCACACCTAATTCGGGGACAAAGTTAATAAAGAGACATTACAAGTCAATTTATTTTTGCAAAAAAATGAAAAAAAAATCTTTTTTTCTCTTTACTACATAAATTTCCCGCCTTATCAAACCTTTGATAATAAAGTTTGTTATGCAAGCATACTATTTTCAATATGGATATACTTAGTCATTTTATTACAGGTCGCATCATTGCGACAACGCAGCGTCTTACGCAAAAGCAAAATCTTAGCGTTGCTTTCTTCGGTTTTTTGCCCGACCTCTCGCAAATATTGCTTTATCCGCTATTGGTATGGATTTTGCCTCGTCCGTACTACTTTCCTGCAAATGAAGACTGGATTGGCGTGGCAAGTAAACATCCTTGGTTTACCTTTGCGTATGAATTTCCACATAGTGTTACCTTTATGTTGCTCATTATTGTGCCGCTTGTTTGGTACTTTCAACTACCAAAGTTGTGTATTGCGGCTTATTTTTCACATATTTTGTTAGACATTCCTACACATACAGGTGAGTGGGCTACTAAAATCTTATGCCCTTCACAATACTACTACATCGAGGGTTGGACAGATGCTTGGGCGTGGTCACCCAGTTCTTTTGTAGTGTCTTGGTTGCTTTTAGGGCTACTACTGCTTTTTATTTTATATATGAAAGGGGATTTTGGGGTAAAATAGTAGAATGAAAAATAAAAGAACAATCTATCTAAAAAATCACGCAAAGATAGCAAAATGAATACTTTGATTCGACTTCGCTCATTTCGACAAGCTCAATACAAGCACTACAAGTGCGGATTTGCCACTTTTTTCTTTGCAAGAACATTGGCTATTTATTTATTTTTTATTCCTAACATTATCATACTTACCCCAATTTTAGAAGTGTGGTACGGAAGAGTAGTTATTAAGAAAACCCTCTAAAAAAAACAAAAACACTTGGAGAATCAATTTTACGTATATTTGCATTTTATTTATGCGGAAAATCACAAAAAAACCTGTGAGCAGCACTAATATATATCAGAGATGGAATTATACATGATTATCACGTTCATCATAGGCTATGTATTTATTGCCTTTGAACACCCTGTCAAAATCAATAAAACGGCTTCTGCCTTGCTTACGGGCGTACTTGTATGGCTTTTGTATATGCTCGGCAGCCACGAACCCGAAGGCGTAAAAGAATCCCTTTCTCATCATCTGAGCGAAATTTCTGAAATCATCTTTTTCCTTTTGGGCGCAATGACGATTGTGGAACTCGTTGATTTACACGAAGGTTTTAATGTAATTACAGATAAAATTACCACTCGAAATACCACAAAATTGCTTTGGATTGTGGGCATCGTCTCTTTTTTCCTATCAGCCGTATTAGATTCTTTGGCTTCCGCTATTTTGATGGTAACCGTTTTGCGCAAACTCATTCCCGACAAAGAACAACGGAAATTATTTGCAGGTATTGTGATTATTGCCGTTAATTCGAGTGCTTGGTCGCCGATTGGTCCCGTAACGACTACAATGTTGTGGATAGGCGGGCAGATTTCAGCAGCTTACACGATTCTTAATTTGTTTTTGCCGTCTTTATTGGGTTTAATTGCAGCTTTGGCATATTTTACCTTTAGTTTTCGGAAAATGGAAATCATTACAAGCTCGGCTACTGAGAGCATAGAAACTGAACGCCCTACAAGCAGCAAAATTATGCTCATTGCTGGTATTTTAAGCCTCTTAGCTGTACCTATTTTCAAACAAATCACACATCTGCCACCCTATATAGCGATGATGTTTTCCTTGGGTTTGATGTGGGTACTTTCCGAAATCGTCAATCCCATTAAAGACCAAGGCATTGTCAATCCTGACGAAGATGCCGTAAATGAAGATGAAGAAAAGGAAGCTTCTTTCCTAAAAATAGACATAGACGAATTGCGCAAAAAATACACGATTAGCCACGCACTCACCCGTATAGATACAACAAGTATTTTGTTTTTTTTGGGAATATTATTAGCCGTAGGTAGCCTACAAACAGCGGGTATTTTGTCAAATTTAGCACAAGTATTAGATGAAAAAGTGGGGAATCTTACCCTTATTGCGACCATTATTGGTATAGCGTCATCTATTGTAGATAATGTGCCGCTTGTCGCAGCTACACAAGGCATGTATTCTATTTCTGCATATCATATAGACCATCATCTTTGGCAGTTGCTTACCTACTGTGCCGCAACAGGTGGAAGTATTTTGGTGATAGGCTCTGCCGCAGGTGTTGCAGTAATGGGCATGGAAAACCTTAATTTTATGTGGTACATGAAAAAAATCACGCTTCCCGCCGCAATCGCTTATTTTGTGGGGATTGGCGCATATCTGATTTTTTGTCAATAAAATTTATACACATACAGAAAAAAAGTGCGGTTTTTATTTGCTTTTCTCAAAAAAAAACCGCACTTT
>JAAFHL010000502.1:0-1171 GCA_013298365.1 Bacteroidota bacterium
GTAGGCTTACACGCATCGGGTGGCTATGGCAGTCCTACCTATCATTGGAGTCCTGTGGAGGATTTGAATGATAGCACAGGAAAAGATGTGATTGCTTCACCAAGCGTTACAACTGACTATGTTTTGACCGTACAAGAAGGAAATTGTAGCGACAAAGATACATTGACCATTACAGTAAATCCAATGCCTACTGCTGATGCGTTTGCTACAAACTTAACGGGCTGTGCGCCATTCAATGTTCAGTTTAGCGAAAATGCAACCAATGAAGTTACCTATTTGTGGAACTTTGGCGATGGCACACCTGTATCTAATATGCCTACAGTGGACCACACATTTACACAAGCAGGTAATTATACGGTAACATTCACTGCTGTGGGAGCAGGAAATTGTCAAGCAACTTATACGCTTCCTATTTCTGTATCTGATACAGCTTCTGCGGGCTTTACCTCTATTCCGCCTGTAGATTCTGCGATGCAAGTACCCATAGCAAATGTAGTCTTTACTGATATTACACCTAATGCAAATAGCTGGATGTGGGACTTTGGAGACGGAACGATTTCCGCAGAACAAAACCCAACACATACCTACCAAATGCCAGGAGAATATACCGTAACTTTGGTAGTAACAAATACAAGCGGTTGTGTGAGCCATGTCATCAAGACACCTTACGTTGTTACGGAAACAGGCTTGTTTATTCCAAATCTATTTACACCTAATGGAGATGGTTTCTATGATACTTGGAATATTCAATACATGGGTAAACAAGCCTATGAAGTAACGGTATTTGACCGTTGGGGCGTGAATTTATTCAATGCAACAAGCCCAGAAAAAACATGGGACGGCAATGATGCAAAAGGTAAAGCATTGGCAGAAGGCGTTTATTTCTATACCATTAAAATAGGAGATAAAGTCTATAATGGCAATGTAACCTTGATGAGATAGTAGTTATCTGTTTCATATAAAATAAAAACAGCCAAAGGTTTTCGGACTTTTGGCTGTTTTTTTGTTTTATATAGGGTAGATACGTAAAAAAAAAGATGCAAACTTTTTTGCATCTTTTTCTTTTTTTGTTTGAAACTTCTATAACAATTCTGTTTCCAAAATATGCTTAAACTTACGTAAAATAGCAATAATTTGAAGCAAATCTTCTTTTTCTGTACAGTCAAAAGAC
>JAAFHL010000502.1:1181-1865 GCA_013298365.1 Bacteroidota bacterium
AACACAATAACTCTTGCCTTCCATGACAACAAATTTCCACGTTCCTCCCACTACTTCACAGCCATATAAAGGTTTATTATTTGCATTTTTTACTTGCCCAATCAAAAAGGCTTCCAATAATTGTCCCATTGGCTCACCCGTAGGATTGAGTTGAGGCTTGTATTCTTGAAAATGAAAATAATGCTCGTGCATAATATTTTTAAAGCCTTTTGCTACCACAAAATCAGCCCTTACCGTTAATTTTGTTTCACCAATCGTTGCACTTAATTTTTTTTCAAAAAGTCCAATATAGCCTCTGTTATCAACATTCATCAAGCCGCCAAGTTTTAGTATATGCGTAATAAAATACATTTTCAGGTCTTCTTCACTCCAAAAAGCAATATTTCCAAGCCCTTCTTGATACACATTTTCAAATAATTGTGCCTCAAAAGGCGTAAAATCGGGTGGGGTAGTTGTGAGCCACTCCTTCATTTTTGGGGTTTGAACACCTATAATTTTATTCAAACCAAAATGAAGCATCATCTCGGCTTCTTTCCAGTCTTTATATTTTTTTTCCATGATAAAAATAATTAATTTGAAGTACAAAGATACACATTTTTGCTTTTTTTGCAAGCCTTATTTCCCCCCAATCTTCCGATATCCCAACCTCACAGAATTTCCAATCACTACCAAATCCGAAAAAGC
>JAAFHL010000502.1:1875-3581 GCA_013298365.1 Bacteroidota bacterium
GCGCCCCACATAGGCGTAAGCAAGCCCATAGCCGCAAGTGGAATCGCCACCACATTGTAAGCTGCCGCCCACCAAAGGCTTTGTTTGATGGTAGAAAGCGTGGCACGACTCAAAGCAAGTGCAAAGGGTAATTGCTGCATTTTGCCATTGAGCAAAATGACCTGCGCCGATTCTACCGCAATTTGTGAGGCATTGCTCATCGAAATGCCTATCGTGGCTTTTGCCAAAGCAGGCGCATCATTGATGCCATCACCCACCATCGCAGTAAGCTGTTTTTGGCTGCTTTCTGCAATAAACGCCAATTTTTGTTCAGGCGTTTGTGCGGCTAAAACCTGAGAAATGCCTACTTGTTCGCCAATTTGATTGGCTCTACTTTGTACATCTCCACTTAACAAAGTCGTTTGTATGCCCATTTTTTGCAAAGCGGCAATAGCCTCTTTTGCATCATCTTTGAGCATATCATCAAGGCGAATTGCTGCCAAAAGCCTGTCATTTTCTCGCAAATACACTTGAAAAGATTCGTCTTTTGTCAAATCGGCTACCATTTTATAAGAACCCATTTGATAGATTTCGCCATTTTTACCCAAACCTTCCATGCCCATTCCCTTTTTTTCTGCTACATTTTTGAAGTAAAAAAAGCCATCTAAAGGGAAATGTTTTGCCAAGGCTTTGGAAATTGGGTGCGAAGAGTATTGCGCCAACGTAGAAAGAATTTTGAGGGCTTTTTCTTTTTCATTGGTATAAAAAACGGTGTCATGTACCTTAAAATTGCCTTCTGTCAAAGTGCCTGTTTTGTCAAAGACCATTTGTTGTATATTGCCCAAAATCTCTAAGGTTTGTCCTCCTTTTATCAAAATGCCTTGCTTTGCCGCACGTCCCACGCCCACCATAATCGCAGTAGGCGTAGCAAGTCCCATTGCACAGGGACAAGAAATGACCAAAACGGCTATGGCATTCATCAAGGCTTGTGCAAAAGGAAAGAAAAATGCCCAGCCAATGACAAAGGTAAGCAAGGAAATCCCCGTAACAACAGGTACAAAAATAGCAGAAATTTTATCTGCAACACGTTGAATATTAGGCTTCTCGGCTTGTGCCATTTTGACCATATCAATCATGCGTTGTAAAGTCGTGCTACTACCTGTTGCGCTTACTTTCATACGAAAATTGCCTTGTTGAAGCACAGATGCGCCCACTACTCTGCTCTCTTTTTCTTTGGAAACAGGCAAACTTTCGCCCGTAAGCATAGACTCATCTACCCAAGCCTCGCCCGAAATTAATGCACCATCGGCAGGAATTTTGTCGCCTTCATTCACTTGTAAAATGTCCCCTATCGCAATATCTGCCAAAGCAATTTGCTGCAAAGAGCCGTCTGCAAGCACTTTTTGAGCGTGTGGTGCTTGCAAATGTGTGAGCGATTCTATTGCAGAAGTTGTGTTTTGAATGGCTTTTTTCTCTATCAAGTTGCCCAACAAAACCAAAGTAACAATAGATGAGGACGTTTCAAAGAAAATAAGGCTGTCATTTCCCGTAAAAAGTCCCACTAAACTATACACAAAGGCGGCGGTGCTTCCCAAAAAAATCAGCACGTCCATATTTGTGCTACCATTTTTCAAGGCATGAAAAGCACTTTTACCAAAATGTTCCATGCTAATGAGATACACAGGCAAAGCGAGCGCAAACTGCACCCAAGCATTGTGCATAAATGC
>JAAFHL010000496.1 GCA_013298365.1 Bacteroidota bacterium
TTGGATAGCAAAAAGGCAATAGATTGGGAAGATGATAACGTTTATTGTACGATACATTTGTAGTAAATTGCTTGCATAGTAACAATAAAAAATAGGAGATATTTGGTAGTAAAATCTGCACGTTTTAAATCTGCATCTATCAAATTTGCGCCATATAAATTTGTATTACGTAAATTTGCTATTTTAAGATTTGCCAATTTTAAGTAACTCCAGCGCACATTTGCACCTGTCAAATTTGCGGCAGACAAATTCGCTGCTCGCAAGTTCGCCCCGTCAAATTTGCGCCCGTTAAATCGCTATAGCTTAAATTCGCATTGCTCAAATCTGCGCCACATAGGTTTGCTCCACGCAAATTTGCCCTGCTAAAATCAACATTTCTAAAATTCATAGACATTCATTCTTTGTCGCTTAAATCGAGCGAACTCAAATCAATTGTAATATTTTTCTCTTGTTGAATAAATTTTTCATACCAAACGTTCCAATGATTTCTGCCTTGCAGCAAGTGATGTAGATAATCTTGATTTGACATAACGTAAATAGATTGATGTTTTTTCAGGAAATTTCCTGTGAAAATAGTTTCTGTGGTTTAAGTTATTGCTAGTATAATGAAAATAACGTTCAATCATATATTATCACTATATTTATTTTACGAGAACAAAGAACGTTTGAAAATATGAATATATCAAAAAAAGGGAGTGGACAATTTATAAAAACCTAATAGTAAGTAGTTTATAATATAAATATTGGATTGTTTCGTAGGCTTAGCAATATTTAATTTGAACATAATCGCTTGAGTTCACGCAGATGAACACACAGTTCGGCTACGCTCCCTGTACAAGATTGAACCAAATATTTTGGCATCTTTCATTTTGCTTGAAATATGGTTTAGACTTTGTTTGTAGCATACGCTTTAGCTTGTGTCAGAACATATTAACACAAGCTAAAGCGTATGCTACATTTCTAAAAAGTGTAAACTACTTATGAAAGATGCAAATATTTTGGCAGATAAAAGCCCTAATCTACGAAAATCTGCTTTTATCTGCGAAAATCTGCGAGAACATCTAAGCATCAAAAAAACGGCTACCCAAAATATTTTGGACAGCCGATTTTATCTATACTTTACCTAAACAATCTGCTTATTTAGCACTCATACCATTTCTGTTTGCTGGCATAGGTACTTGTGGAACAGGCATTGGAGCAGGTGCTGGATTTGGCACAAAAGTCGCTTTTGGCACATAGTCAATAGAAGTGATACGGAACTCAGTACGGCGGTTTACTTGCTCTTCTTCGTCAGATTTTTCTGGAGCGAAAATAGGTGCAGATTCACCGAAACCATACCATCCTAAACGACCTGGGTCAATCCCTTTGTCATACAAATATTTCACAGCCGCCATTGCACGTTTTTCAGACAAGGTTTTGTTGTAGTTTTCAGAACCATTTGTATCTGTGTGTGAGCCTAATTGAATGGTGATATTAGGATTCTTTTTTAACAAATCTACTAATTTATCTAATTCAGTTGCAGCATCAGGACGGATATAATATTTATCATAGTCATAATAAATATTTTGCAATACAATTGGCTTAGTGATTTCTATTTCTTCCAATTGAATATCAATATTTCTTTCCAATTCGTGATGAATCGGGTCTCCCCCTCTTTCACCTGTAGGCAAACCTTTGGTCGTAAATTTGCTTTCATTTGCATAATAGCCTTCTGCATTTCCTACAACTTTATAGTCTTTTTCGATTTCAAGTTCAAAGCTATAACGAGCTTTTTGGTCAGTACTCATTTTGTTCAATTCTACCAAAGAACCATCTTCTTGTACTTCAAACAACACAGCTGTAGCAAAAGGCACCGGTTGTTTGGTTCTCTTATCACGAATTGTCCCTTGAACCGCAACGGTTACAGGCGGATAAGGATATACGATATAGTTTGCACGATAGATGTCATCACGACCTGCGCCACCTGGACGATTAGAAGTGAAAAGCAAGGTAGAATCTACGCCTTCACCATTGCGAATACGCATCATACCATAATCATCATAGCTTGAGTTGATAGGCGAACCTAAGTTCACAGGATTTTGATAAATGCCATCAATCAATTCTGCACGATACAAGTCATAACCACCAAATCCGATTCCCCCTTCAGATGCGAAGTACAAAACGGTTGCATCTTCATTCAACATAGGAGAACGCTCGCCAAAAGGTGTATTGATAAACTCACCTGCGTTTTCAGGCGCAGACCAACCTTCACCTGTTCTATGAGAAATCCAGATATCTTTATCTCCTCTACCACCATCTCTGTCAGAAACGAAAACCAAAGTCATACCATCACCAGAGATATAAGGTTGTGTATCAAAACAAGGAACTGTTTTTGTTTTACCTTTAGAATTTACTACCACATTTTTCACACCATTTACGCCTTGAAGTGCAACAGGCTTGCTCCATTTTTTAGCCGCATAATCGTAACGAGTTTCATATACACTACACTCATACCCTTTCTTTTTGCCTTGATTACAAATCGTATAATACATAGTAAGTCCATCACCTGTATAAGAAGCACCACCGTCATTCATAGGCGTATTGATAGGTGACCCCATGTTGATGATTTCTGCGCCAAATGTGCTATCATCTTCCATGACTACCATATACAAATCAGAGAAAGCCTCTTCATTTAAACCTTCGTAACCACCATTTCCTGACTTCGCATCTTTTGCTTTTCTATGAGAAGTAAAAACAACAAATTTATCTTCTTGACGTTGATCTAAGTAAGCAGGCAAGGCATCTATTGCGGTAGAATTAAATGAAACGGTATCTACACGATAAGGTGGTTTTTTGCTTGATTCACTTTCCGCAAAATCACAACCTTTAATTTCATTTTCGGCACGCAAATAATACTCATCATCTTGCGCAGTGTGTTTACGTTGAAACATCAAAAAAGACTCTTTCGCCTTCATATAATTGTTCAACTTTTTATAGACCAAACCCAACTCCAAATACGCAGTATCATTGCGCTCAGGGTCGGTCTCAATTGCTTTACGAAACCAACGTTGTGCTTCACGATAGTCTTGAATGTGATTACTAATCAATGCCATTCTATAAATAGAATGATAGTGATTAGGGTCTAAAGCTAACACTTGCTGATAATAGTTACTTGCCTCTAAGTAAGTACGAACCCCATATGCAGCGTCCGCTTTTTTCAATACTTTGTTCAAAGCTTTAGTATCGCCCTGCGCCTGCAAGTACATAGGCGCGGCTAGAATTGCCATAAGCATAAGTGTGGTTAACACTCCATGAAGTAACCTTGTCATCATATTTGTATTAGGTTGTTGCTTATAAGAAACCTGTTCAGAATAGTGCATATTATAATAAATTACTGATTAAAATGAGAAATATTGATGGAGATAATCGAATGAATAGTTGAAAGTCAGAAATCGGAAGTTGAAAGTTAATACAACTCCAAGATAATCAACTACTTAGTGTAGAAATATGTTTTTAGTTTATTTATATCTGGTACTTATTAAATTTTATGTATGAAAACAAAAGCAAAAATACGTGATTATATTTAAAATGGCAAACATGATTTAAGAATAGGACTATAAGAACAGTGAATTTATCCCATTTTATT
>JAAFHL010000497.1:0-3016 GCA_013298365.1 Bacteroidota bacterium
CTTTGCATATAGAAGCCTCATCTATTCTGAAGACAATAGTGTAGCTTTGCGCATCGCACAAATTGCTTCAAAAGATTCAAAAATCTACAATCCGCACAATTTTTCGCTCTTAGGGCGAGCAAAATATACCTACTATCTCAACAAAAATATGGGCGTGTTTGCTGCGGCAAATATGCAATTCCTATTTAATCGCATGTATAGCGAAGGCATCTCCTATAAATCCCCTGAAATGGTGGGAGTTGAAATGGGGCTAAGTTTTTAGCAATTTTGACAAATTCATTGATTATGAGACAGTAATGCAATTTTTATCATATTTTATTGATATATTTGTCCACAAATTCATATATTTTTGGGCATGAAACATATCCTTCATAACTATAAATTTCGGCTTACAAACATCAGTCAAGGCAATCGTGCGCTAAAATTGGCTAAGTTGAGCGCAAAAAGAGATTTGGATTGGACAGATTTGGGCTTTTTGGAAGGAGAATCTCCAGAAATATTGTTTCAAAAAGTATTGTCAGGCAAAAATGTGCGCCTTATTCACAAATTAGATGCTCGTTTTGAAGCCACAAATGTGGTAGATAAACGCTTAAATCAAATTTTTCGCACAGTAGATGCTATCTTTGAGGAAACGGGTACGCAAGATTTATACGTGGGCTATCCCTTTGTCGAGGGTAAATTTGCAGATGGAACGATTGTGAGATGTCCTGTACTATTGTTTCCTGTAAACTTAATACGAAATTTGCAGAGCCGACCAAGATGGACTTTGCAAGTGCCTGAAAGTGCCGAAATTCAATTTAATCCTGCTTTTTTTCTTGCCTACGAGCAGTATCAGAAAACCCGAATTGCGCCCACTTTTTGGGAAGAAATACCTGATTATCAGGACAGTTGGCAAGATTTTTTGCTCAAACTATACGAGCATCTCAAAAAGTATGAAATAGAAATTAATTTTAATTCGCAATTATATTTGCAAAAACTCGAGCGTTTCCCCGATTATCTCAAAGAAACGATGGAGGCTTTTCCTGTGGGAAAACTCACTTTTCAGTCTCATGCGGTTTTGGGAATTTTTCCACAATCGGATTCTGCTTTGATGCAAGATTATGAGACTATCAAAGAAAACGAAAGCGTTTTTTCAGTTTCCAATCTTTTTTCCCCTCAAAATTATGCAACTAAGCCCGAAAGTATCGCTTATATTCCCGAAGAAAATCGTTTTTTTGTATCTGAAATAGATGCCTCGCAAGAAGAAGTATTGCTCAAAGTCAAAAGTGGAAAATCGCTTGTTGTACATGGTCCGCCGGGTACAGGTAAATCGCAGGTCATTGTCAATATGATTGCTGATGCGCTCATGGAAAACAAAAAAGTTTTAATAGTTTCCCAAAAAAGAGCTGCTCTTGATGTCGTTTACAAACGACTTTCTGCTTATGGTTTGGGCAGGTTTGCGGCGTTAGTGCATGACAGTCAAACGGACAGAGCCGCTATTTTTCAGAAAATAAAGCAACAAATTGATGATATTAGCCTTTTTCAAACAGCTATTTCTCATTTTGATAGCGTAAAAGCAAATCAAGCCTATAATATTTTAGCTAAACAAGCAGATAGTAATCATACATTGTACGAATCTTTGTATCAAAGCCTCACAAAAGTGCAAGATTGCGGGCTAACGATACATGAATTGTATCAAATATGTGATATTAATACGCCAAAATATCCTTTTGAGCATATTGCCCCTCGTTTAGACACTTATTCTTTGCAACGAATGTGCGATAAATTCACGCAAATTGGGGCTTACGCCGATTTTCTTACACCAGATTATGCTTGGTATCATAGAATATCATTTCATCTCTATCAATATGAGGATAAGCAACAAATCCTTACAAAAATCCAGGAAATTCCTACACAAATTGCCGCTTTACATACAATTTATCTGCCTATTTCCGCAGTATTAAGCGAAAATATATTAGATACAAGCGAAAATGAAAAACGGCTTACAAACTATCAAAAAGCAAAAAATATCATTGAAACGGCTTTTTTGAGAAAAGGAATTGAGGCAATTTACAAAGATGAATTGCAGGAAAATGTTGTCCAAAAAAACCTTAATACCTTAGAAAAACATTTCTTTACATTAGGAAGTTGCTATATTATTGATTTACTTTCTTGGTCATCTTGTTTAGAATTATTAGAAAAAATAGCTATTTATCATGAAAAGAAACACAAAAAGACTCGTTTCTTAGACATAAAATATTTAAAATCTGTATGGTTTATCAATCATGTATTGAAAAGCAAAAATAAGGAGTGGAATGATGCGAATTTTAGGGCATTGGAAAAGGAAGCAAAGGCTTTTGAAAAATTGTGGAAATGGTGGACGCAAGTACATGAAATGACGTTTTTTGAGGATTTCCCCTTAGATAATTGCTTCAAAAATGGACATAATTGGCTCAAAATGAAACAACAACAGTTTGAGGCTTGGCAATTTATGGCTACAATGCAGGATTTCCCCGAACATCTTCCTTCTTTTTTGTATGGTACTTTTGACGAAAAAAAATGGCAACATACACAACTTATTTTAACGAAATTTAAGGATTTTCATGTTTTTTTGCTTGAGACAGAAAATAAATGGGAAAGTTATTTACATTCAACTCAAATTTTTAGGCTAAAAAAAGAAATAGAAAACGGTCAGAGCATTTTCAGTCAAAGCTTAGCAAATACATTGGTTCAGGACTTTGAAGAATTGAAAATTTTGGATACCTATTTTGCCGATTTTACTGATGAAGAAAGAGAAACATGGGGTATAGTGGAAAGTGGAAAGTGGAAAGTGGAAAGTGGACAAAGTACTGACAGTAAAGGCTCTATTTTGAATTTTCAACTCATAAACAGTTTTTATTTTCATTGGATACAGCAAATTGAAAAAGAAAATCCTGTGTTATTGGAGGTAAGTAGTCGAAATTGGACACATAAAAGAACGCATTTTGCCCATTTACTGAAAGAAAAAAGAGAAAAACTGCCCGCATTTATTGTACAT
>JAAFHL010000497.1:3026-3623 GCA_013298365.1 Bacteroidota bacterium
TTGGAATACAATCGCTTGCAAAATGTCGTTACCTTTCGGGATATTTATCATCAAGTGAGCAAAAAAAGGCGTTTGTGGACCTTGCGTAAATTGGTGCAAGAAACTTGGGACAAAGGACTTAATACCTTGATTCCCTGTTGGATGGCTTCGCCTGAATCCGTTTCTGCCATTTTTCAAATGCAAAAAGACTGCTTTGATTTGGTCATTTTTGATGAGGCTTCGCAGTGTTTTGTAGAAAAAGCTGTACCTGTGATGTTACGGGGAAAACAAGTAGTTATTGCAGGTGATGACAAGCAATTGCAGCCGTTTGATATGTATTCGGTGAAATATGAGGAGGCGGATTTTTCGGATTCAGAAGTCGCAATAGATGCTGAAAGTGCGTTGGATTTAGCAAAATCGAATTTTGAGGAAACAAAATTATTGTGGCATTATCGTTCACAGGCAGAGGAACTGATTAATTTCTCAAATCATGCTTTTTATGAAGGAAAACTGCAATTTATTCCGCACGCACACACCGAATCTGCCTATTATCCGCCTTTGGAATGGATACAGGTAGCAGGAAAATGGGCAGAAAATCGCAATATAGCAGAAGCAGAA
>JAAFHL010000005.1 GCA_013298365.1 Bacteroidota bacterium
TGGAATCCTTATACAGCTTGGACTCCTGCAAAATATTATATTTATCGCAATGCCACTTATGGTAGTGGTATTTTGATAGACAGTGTGGCAGGAAATGTGCATGTTTACAAGGATTTTAGGGTAGATTGTAATACGTATTATAGCTATCGAGTAGCGGCAAAACAGTTGGGTGCTTCATGGCGTTCTTTGAGTGATACCGCAGGCGTGATGAGCTTACATTTTACCAGCCTCAACCCTGTGGAAACGACCTTGGCAACTGTGGTAGAAAATAAAAATGTCAAACTCACTTGGAAAATTCCCAATAGTGTAACGAAAATTTATGTGTTGCAAATAGAGCGAAACGATTTGAGTGTGGCAAACAGTGATTTTCAACAGTTGGCAGCTTTTCCGATACCCTTGCCTACCGAATACAAAGACATTACCGCAAATGTGTATCATAATTATGAATATCGCACATTTGTGTTAGACAGTTGTGGCGACAAAACGCCGATAGGCAATGTAGCAACGAATATTGTGGCGAAGGCAACAAGAGACGATAATCAAATAAAAGTGGCTTGGTCGCCGTATCGAGAATGGACTGATGGCGTAGATTTTTATCGTATAGAACTCAAAAAAGCCTTAGCTATACCGCCTGCTTATATCTTAGTGGCTGATGTACCTGGTACAGATAGCACGTATTTCCATGCAGAAAAGCCTTTTATTCAAGAAAATAACTGTTACCGAGTTACGGCATTTAAGAAGTATGCCAACGAAGTACAAAGTATGTCAAATGAGGCTTGTATTGGAATGGGGGCAATTATCAATATTCCGAATGTATTTACCCCCAATAATGACTTCATAAATGATGAATTTACGTTATTAGGTACGTTCATTTTGAGCTATCAAATCAATATCTACGACCGTTGGGGCGTTCAAGTGTTTGAATCACACTCGATTGCAAATAGCTGGGACGGTAGAATCAATGGACGGGCTGCTCCCGAAGGTACGTACATGTATAAAGTATCAGTAACAGGATTTTCTGGTGCGTCAAAAGCCTTGAATGGCTCTGTGATGCTGGTGAGGTAGGTAATATGTAATTTAACAGAAATTCATGCTGATTTTCAGGCAAAGCCGCAAAGAAAAAATCTCAATACTTTGCGGCTTTGCTCCTTTTTTTCTTTGCGAGAAGACTAGCTAGTTATTTCTTTTTCATTCCTTAGTTATTTTTCATTACAGCAGAAAATTATTTATTCTTTTATCATTTTTTGAGAAAATAAGCCCTTTTCTGTATAAATATATACCCAATATAATCCCATTGGCAGGGTAGAAACATCTATTTTTCCTTGTACTAAAATAGGATTTAATATTTTTTCGCCCAAACTATTGAGGATAAATATTTCTCTAACTTGCGCATTATCAATTTTTAATATGTCTTTTACGGGATTGGGATAAAATGCCGTAGTTTGATTTTCTCCCATTCCACTTGCTACATCAACGGATAAATGTTTGAACGTAAGATTTAATACAGGAGCAAAATCAGGGTCATTTGTAGGGCTAAACGTAAACATTCCATCTGTGGCATTTGGTGCAGAAATAAGAAACTGCGTATTGCCTGCTTGATGAATAAATGGCAGCATGGACGCTGGCAAGTCCACACGAAGCCAATGCCCATTTTTACTATTTGAGCCAAATACACAAGCCAAGTCTGTAGCATCTGCATTTGCGCTCCAATCCCCTGCCTCAACATCAGCACCTGCCCCAAAGTTGCCATGCACAATTTTCACTTGCAAACTACTCCCAATCGGATTTGTGCCTGACAGCGATTCTCTTCTGAGAAAAATACTTGCCCCCGTCAAAACCGTATCAGGCATATTTGTGGTATTGAAAGAAAGTGCAGTTGCAAAACTTTCTCCTGCATTTTCCCCTATTTGCAAAGTCGTAGAAACATTTCCACCAGAAGAAACGCTGCCATTTTGCGTGATGCCTTCCGCCAGAAAATACTGGTCATCCATCAAAAATTTGTGATAAAATTTCTGCATCTGATAGTCTAACATGTCATCATAGCCTTTGGGCGAAAGATGAAAACAATCTTTGGTAAGAAAATAATTTCTCATGCCATCTTTGGGGCTGGGATAATTGGGATAACCATACGGCAAAGGAGCTGTGTAGGCAGGATATGTACCATTCGGCGCAACCGTAACGGGGTCTATTTGTCCAAAAGTATATTGCAAAATCCCTGGTGCATTGACATAATCTACTTGTGGGTCGCTATTGGTATAGATTTCCATTTCGTGCGCCACGCTATCCAATAATGAATTGATTTGCAAGAAATTAGGAAAACCCATGCCTTCCCATGTATCATAAAAAGGGTGATTGGTTTGGAAGGGGGCAGAATCTTCTATCACCTCCTCAAAATTGGGATAGGTATAGCCGCTCCAAAGAATCCGAACCCCTGGCTTCGCACTTTTAAGAAAATCAATGACTTGCAATAAACGTGCTTCAACGGCTTGCATCAAAGAATCGGTTTGGGCTTGGGTAAAATTCACATTCCAATCTCCCAAAAAATCGTTTCCACCAATGCTCAAATGAATTAGCTCAACTTCGGGGTGTGCGTCAAGTTGTGCAATGATTTCAGCCTGTTTATCAGGTTTCAAAAAATCATCGGTTTCTGCACCATTTTCTGCAATGGTCGTATTGGTAAAAAACTTGTAATGAGAATGTCCCCATCTTTCTAAGGCATTGTTGAGGGTTTGGTCCACCCCCATAAAAAATGCCCAACTATCCCCTACCAAAAGTACTTTGGTTTGGTCAGTTTCTGTGCATTGCGAAAAGGCAGGAAAAGAAGTTACTAAACATGTAACGAAGAGGAGAAAGTACTTTTGTATCATGGCGGTATTTAGTTTGAAAATGTGTTCAAACCTAAGCATTATCTTTTGTTTTTGCAATATTTCTTGTTGTGAGAAAAAATGAACGTATTTTATTTGGTATTTTTTTGTTAAAACTATTTAGCTACACCTGGGCTAAATAAATGATACATTTTCGATAAATAAAAAACCATACACGCATTTGTTAATACATGTATGGTTTTTATATTGAAACAATTATTTAATGATTAATACATTCCCTGCAATTTGATGCCATTTGCAACACGCTCAACTGCAACGATATACGCAGCTACACGCATTGGACAGTTATGGTTTTTGTGTGCAGTATAAACACGCTCAAACGCATTTGACATCATCGGCTCAGCCATTTTGAATACTTCATCTTCTGAATAGTAGTAGCCCAAACGGTTTTGTACCCACTCCAAATAAGAAACGGTTACGCCACCTGCATTAGCCAAAACATCAGGAACGATGAAAACACCTTTTTCATTCAATATATCATCAGCCTCCGCAGCTACAGGTCCGTTTGCACCCTCAACCATGATTTTTGCTTTGATGTCTTTTGCATTTGCCAAAGTGATGCAGTTCTCAATCGCACATGGTGCTAATACATCTACGTCTAAAACCAAAAGCTCATCATTTGTGATAGCTGTTCCCCCTGTGAAACCAGAAAGTGATTTATTTTTGGTTACATAGTCAAAAGCAGCAGGAATATCCAAACCATCGGCATTGTGATAAGCACCTGTATGGTCGCCGATAGCCACAATTTTCAAGCCTTGTTCAGCCATCAATTTTGCGCCATAAGAACCTACATTTCCGAAGCCATGTACTGCACAAGTAACGGTTTGTGTTTTTGGGTCAATATTATGTTTTTTCAAAGCGTGCATACAAGTAAGCATTACGCCCCAACCTGTTGCAGCCGCACGACCTTGTGAGCCACCCATTTCCAAAGGTTTACCTGTGATAACGCCTGATTGATAGCCTTTTAAGCGAGAATATTCGCTCACAATCCAAGCCATTTCACGTCCGCCTGTGTTCATGTCTGGTGCAGGAACGTCAGAATCTGTACCAAATACATCTTTCAAACGGCGAGTATATACACGAGTAACACGCTCCAATTCGCCTTCGCTCATGGTTTTAGGGTTAAGGGTAATTCCTCCTTTTCCACCACCATACGGCAAGCCAACCACCGCACATTTCAACGTCATCCAAGAAGCTAATGCTTTTACTTCGTCCAAATCAACGAAGTCTGCATAACGAATACCCCCTTTAGAAGGACCCATTACCGTAGAGTGAATTACACGATAGCCTTCAAATACTTTTACCGTTCCATCGTCCATTGTTACGGGTAGGCTCACAATCATGGTACGTTCTGGAACGCTGATAATATCACGGTAACGTTGGTCAAGATTAAGAATATCGGCGGCTTTATTTAATCTCGCCAAAAATGAAGCATACGGAGATAGTTTGTTGCTCATAAAATCGGTTAATCAGTTTAAATTGAGAATGTATATTTTTTTGCAGATTAGTTCGACAGGCTCACTAACCTAATCGCAGATGCCATACCGATTATCGCAGATAAGTATGGAATTTCTTTAAAATGCTCGCAAAATTACCTAAACATTTTATATGTATCAAAAATATTTTTGACATTTTATTTATACCTAACAAACTGTAAATGAATCGCTTGTTTTAATGATAAATTGATACTTTGTAAAGGATTTTATTAGATTTATCACAGATATTACAGAAATATTTTCCAAATTAAATTGCGTACAGATTTATTTATCTGTATAAAAAGAATAATTTTTCTCAAAATTGTGTACCTTTGTTTTTATTATATCTTTCATTTTTATGAAAAAACTATATCTCATTTTTTGTTTGTTTGCAGGAATTAACTTGCTTTATGCACAAGATAGTACCAAGGTTTGTTATTTTAACAATGAAAATGCTATTTTTTTCCTCGCCCCTAAAATTGAAGGTAATCCCTATCAAGGCTGTATTTTTTTATATACCTCTTGTGAACCTGTCAAACCTGTTGGGATAGAAATACCGCTTTATCAATTCATTACAGATTATGATTTGAGCATTTTTCATAATAAAGACACCCTCACAACTTTTTATATCAACGGAAAAGCCTATACAGGTGTGGCTCAGTTTTCCAAATCAGCGGATACTTGGACCGAAATGTACTGGTATCAATTCAAAGAAGGCTGGTTGGAGGTGGCAGATACGATAAAAGCAGCGATTCCTGTTATTCCTTCAACAGATTTGAAAAAACCTGTTTTGTATTTGTATCCACCTCAAAAACAAGAAATTAGTATTAAGGTGAATTTGCATAATGGAAAAATGGTTCACCCTTATCCTGCCTATCATGAAGGTTGGGAAGTGATTGCCTCGTCAGATGGGACATTGTTCAACAAAAAAACAGGGAAATCGCATTATTGTTTATTTTGGGAAACAGAAGGAAGTCCTTTGATGCAAACGATTCCTACGGGTTTTGTGGTAAAAGGGGAAGAAACCGCTACTTTTTTGGAGGAGAAATTGGCAGAATTGGGGCTAAATGAAAAAGAGGCAAATGAGTTTATTATTTTTTGGTTGCCACAAATGGAAGGAAATACCTACAATTTGATTCATTTTGCGCAAAAAGCATACGAAAATGTATCCGAACTCAACATTCAGCCCAAGCCCGAAACCCAAATTCGTGTGATGATGGTATGGCAGGCTTTGGCTCAAAAAATAGAAATTGTGCCTCAAACTTTGCCACAAAAACCACTAAGAAAAGGTTTCACAGCTGTAGAATGGGGCGGAACGGTGTTAAATCCTGCGGATTGAGTTATTTAGCATCTGCTATTTCGTCCTTTTTAGGAAACAAATTTCGATAGACACGCTCAATATCTACCTCACAATCCATGAGGTTGCAAAAACCTGTTGTGTAAATTTCAGGCTCCCAACCATTTTTTTTGCGATAAATTTCTATTTTCTGCTCGTCTTGATGCGCTAAAAATACAATTTCTACGCTTGGAATGGTGAGATAACAAGGCAGTTTGTTTTCTCTATCATACTTTGCTGTGCTGGGGGATAAGACTTCGCCTATAATGGTAGGATTCAACAAAACTAAATTTTCTTTTCCTTCCAAAAATTCGGCTTGTCCACAACATACCATAATATCTGGATAACATGTTAATCAACAGCGTTTTACATGTAATTGCATATCATGTAAATAAATCCAACAATCATCATCTTTTGTAAGGCTACATTGCCCTAAAAAAGTACCTATACGTGAAGTAATGACGTTATGCTTGTGGCTTGAGCCAGGGATAGCTAAGATTTCGCCCCGAAAAAATTCACTTTTGTAATCAGAAAGTTCTTGAAAAATAAAATATTCTTGTAAGGTAAATTCTCGCATATTGTTTTTGCGCTATATTTTGTACAAAGATAGGTAAAAATGAAATAAATCCTTTTATTTCTGTTTCTTCTTATTTCTTACTTTCTTTTTCTTTGTAGAAAGCGGCGGCAATTCCTTTACACCTTCAGCATACATCTCTAAAAAGTCTGTTCCATTAGGTGCATTTGTCAAAACGGTGAGGGTATGATGAATTTTACCTTCCTCTTTTACCCGAAAGCCGCCTTGAATTACGCCTACCTCGTTTGGAGGAATGGCATCAGCAGAAAAATAAGCTACGGTACATTCGCAACTTGAAACCACATTCGTAATAATAAGGGGGGCTTTTCCTGTATTTTTGATATAAAAATCTTTGTATAAAGAATCGCCGATTTTCACTTTGCCAAAATCATAATTTGCAACGGTCATTGAATCTTCGCCAGATGCCATCATCTTATAGTTTATCCCTTGCCATGCTATTTTGGGAATAACAAATAGTTTTTTTATGCTGTCAGGCGAGGCAACAGGGGCTTTTCCGCCTTGCGAAAAGAGGGAAAAGCAAAGTATTTGGAAGAAAAAGAAGATAGTTGTTTTCATTAAAATGCTTATGAAAAGTTCGGCGGGTTTTTAAAACCCACCGAACTTGATAAAGTAACATAAAAAACTCCTTGCAGAAAATTCTACAAGGAGTGATTTTGCGGTGGAAGAGGGATTCGAACCCTCGATACGGTTTCCCGTATGGCAGTTTAGCAAACTGCTGGTTTCAGCCGCTCACCCATCCCACCAGATGTGATAGTGATTAAGGCAAAACCTTTTTCGTTTGTGGTACAAAAGTACGAAGGATATTCAAACTAAACAAATATTTGCGCTTTTTTTTTGAAAAAAAATGTAGAAATCTGTGATAAAGCCTTTTTTTAGCCTAAATCCCCATTTCTGCCCACATTTTTTTGGCTTCTGCTGCCGCTTTTTCGGCAAAGTCTTCTCCTTTTCCTGCATAAATAATCGAGCGGCTTGCGTTGATAAGTAAGCCCCCTTTTTCTGTTTTACCTTCATTCAAAACCGCTTGCAAATCTCCTCCTTGCGCACCTATACCAGGCACAAGCAGCCAAGCATCAGGACACATTTCCCGTATTTCCCCGATATAATCCGCCTTTGTTGCGCCCACTACATAACCCAATTCGCCCACAGAATTGGCTGCCCATTTTTGCGAAGTTGTGATAACATGTTGATATAAAGGTTTTTCACCATCTTTCAACCATTGGAAATCTTGCGCACCTGCATTTGAAGTCAAAGCAAGCAAGAAAACCATTTTGTCGGGATAGGCTAAAAAAGGTTTGACCGAATCTGCGCCCATATATGGCGCAACGGTGATGCTGTCAAAATTCATGGTTTCAAAAAAAGTTTTGGCATACATGGTAGAAGTATTGCCAATATCGCCCCTTTTTGCATCTGCAATCGTGAAAATATCGGAAGGAATCAAAGACAAAGTCTCTGCCATCGTCTCCCAACCTTTTGTCCCCATACATTCATAAAAAGCCGTATTGATTTTGTAGGCAATCGCATATTCTGCCGTAGCCGCAATGATTCTGCGATTAAATTCCAACATAGGATTGGGATAATCCAACAAAAATGCAGGAATTTTTTCGATGTCTGTGTCTAATCCCACACAGAGTAGCGATTTTTTTTGTGCGTATTGTTTGTGTAATTTCATTTTTTGAGAAAGAATATAAATTGGGCGCAAGTTCGGCAAAAAACTTGAATGAGAAAGCTAATAGTTACCTGTATCTTGGCAAAAAGAGTCAAACAAATTCCTGTTTTTTCAAAAAAAGAGAAAAACATTTACCTACATATAAGTATAGCATGAAATTTGAGTGGCTTTTAAGATTATTATCTAATTGTAAATTCTTATGATTCGTACTATTTACTTATGCTCTTTTTTACTGATTTCAACCCTGATTTCTGCACAAAATATCGTTTATAATGGTGGCATGGAAAGCATAGAAAAACAACTGCCCTGCCATTGGAAATCGCTTGCTATGATGGAGCAAAATAGCACTTATCAATGGTTTGCGCCGCAGGAAAAGATAGGGAAATATGTATCAAGACCCTTTACGTCTACACATAAGCAGGGCGATGTGCAAGCAATGTTGATGTTTCGGGCAGAAAACAGTGCGTATATGGTCGTAGAATTGAAACGAACCCTTAGCAAAGGGGAGGAGGTTAATATTTCCTTAGAAACCATCGGCTCTTATATGCAAAATGGAGAAGGTTTGGACGAAATTGGGGTTTTACTTTTGCCTTTTTCGCCTACACGAGCCGCCGATTTAGACAATTATAAAACAAATGATGTCGTACATTTGCGCTCTCTTGCTTTTCCTAAATTGGATTCAAGAGACAAATGGATGAGTGTTGAAAGTAATTTTATTGCCAAAGGTGGCGAGCAATTTTTGATAATAGGTAATTTTAAAGGCGCAAATTTTGCGATGATTTCTCGTAACAAATCGGTAGGAAATTGGTATCAAAGCAGTGCTGCAACCGGAAATTCAAAGGGTTGGTTTGGGTTTATCTTTGATAATGTGGCGATTACCTCTGTTTTGCATAAAGAGGCTGATGCGGCTTATAATAATATGTCGAATTGTGGCTATGAGATGTTGCCAAGTGTGAGCAATGTTTCGCCGAAAACAGAGGTATTAAATGCGAATAAGCCCACACAAGTTCCTAATAAAACAAGTTCTTTGCAAGCAGGTGTAAAGTCAGAAAAAGGACCAAATGTGAGCGCACAAGAAATCACTTTTGCAAGCGAAAACGAAATGACTTCAAAAGGTAAAACAGCCTCAAATATATACAGAACAACGCCGCAAGTGGGTGAAAGTAATGCACAATTTGCATATATAGGAACTACAAATGTCGCTACGCCCGCCACAAATGCAAGTGAAAGAAAAGCGTTAGTGCATTCTAATAGTGTGGCTTCAACGACTCGTGCAACTGTTGATACGACAACTACAAGCGAAAAGAAAATAACGGTTACAAATCAAATAGTTGAGATGCGTGCAAATCCTCCTGCAAATGAAACCCCAGAAACGAGTGCCACACAGCATACAAATGCGGCTACAACAAGCCTATCTGCCACTACTTATTATTCTCCCTCCGTAGTTGCCGTTAAAGTAGATATGCAGGCAGAAGTGATTTTCTTTGAAAATGCCAAAGCCAATCTTTCCGAAAAAGCCTTTATTTTATTGGATAATATGGCAAAGAAAATGGCGAAAAATCCTCGCTTATTGCTGCAAATCAATGGTTATGCCAATGAAAGCAAAGAGCAATCTTTTGCGTATCTGCGGGCAAATGCGGTGCAGGCATATCTTCGCAGCAAGGGGATAGACAAGGCTCGACTCATTATTAAGCCTGTTGGAAATGCGTATATATCTCATTTTCCTACACAAACAGGCAAAGTAGATTTTATTTGGATAGAAAAATAAGATTTTTTAGAAAAAAAAACGTAATTTTGAACCCTAAAATCAGTTATTATCTGTAAAAAATCTGCGCAAATCTGCGATTATTAAGATATGGGACATTATTCTATTCGAGATTTGGAATACCTTTCGGGTATAAAAGCGCACACAATTCGTATTTGGGAACAACGTTATGACATTGTTAGCCCTAAACGAACTGCCACAAACATTCGTTATTATGACGATTTTGATTTACGTAGATTACTCAATGTCAGTTTTTTAAATCAAAATGGGTATAAAATTTCTCAAATAGCTAAACTTAGTTATGATGAGGTTTTGGCACTTGTAGATAAAATTGCGATCACCTACACAAGCCATGAGACGCAAATCAGTACACTTATTTTGGCAATGGTCAATTTAGATGAAAGGCGTTTTCATCAAATTTTGAAACTGCACACGCAAGAAGATGGCTTTGAAAAAACGGCTTTGCAACTTATTTTTCCTTTTTTAGAAAGGGTGGGCATTTTGTGGCAAACGGGTGATGTAAATGCCGCACAAGAACATTTTATTTCAGGGCTTATTCGGCAGAAACTGCTTGCGGCTATTGATAATATTCCTGTTCAAACAGACGCAGATAGACGATTTCTACTTTTTTTGCCAGAAGATGAATGGCATGAAATAGGGCTTTTGTTTGCCTATTATCTCATCAAAGTACGTAATCATAGAGTTATTTATTTAGGGCAATCGCTCCCTTTTCAAGATATTATTAGTACAGTAACTAGTTATCAGCCACATGTGCTTGTAAGCAGCATTACAAGTGTACCTGCAAACCAAAAAGCCATAGAATATGCGAATCGTTTGCTTGACACCTTTCCACAATGTGAAATTATCCTTTCGGGCTATCAGATTACAAAGCAAAAAGAATTGATGCCTGAAAAGGTAAAAACGATGAATAATATTCAAGAGTTGATAGCCTATTTGAGCCAATAACAACGTGCATTTAATCTTAAAAACAAAGAAGTTTCTATATGTAAATAGCCATGTAAGAATTTGTTTAGGAATGTGTATGAAATAATGTACCACTTTTGAGTCCTACCTTAGTGTTTCTTATTTCGGCTCAATACAAGCAGTAACTTAGTAGTTAAAAATAGGAACGTAATCTATATACATTCTTTAGGTTCTCGCAGATGAGTACTGATAAAAGCAGATTTTCGCAAACTATGTTTTTCATCTGCGAAAATCTGCGTCAACTCAAAACTTAGCCCACTTTTTCCACCTCATTTTCAAATTTTATCACACCAAATACTGATTTCACCCCAATCACACTATCTTTGTGAATTGTCCCTGCTAAGATTTGCTTAGAAAGGTCATTGATAATTTCTTTTTGCAAGAAACGTTTCACAGGACGTGCGCCATATTGCGGGTCGTAAGCATCTTTTGCAATGTGTTGTATCGCCGAATCGTCAAATTTAACAGAAATGCCCATTTCTTTGAGCTTTTCGCACAAATCATCTGTTTGTATTTTCACAATGGCAGCCACATCTTTTTGCGTAAGCGGCGAAAAAACAATGGTTTCATCTATTCTGTTCAAAAATTCGGGTCGCAAAACTTGCTTCAACATTTCATACACTTCTTCACGCACCAAAACCATAGTAGCTTCCTTGTTTTCATCGGTCAAGGCTTCCATTTTTTGTTGGATAAAATGCGCCCCAATATTGGAAGTCATAATGATAATGGTGTTTTTGAAATTGACCATGCGACCTTTATTGTCCGTAAGTCGCCCATCATCTAAGACCTGCAACAAGATATTGAGTACATCGGGGTGTGCTTTTTCGATTTCATCTAACAAAATAACACTGTATGGGCGGCGGCGAACCGCTTCTGTCAATTGTCCGCCTTCTTCGTAGCCCACATATCCTGGAGGCGAACCCACAAGGCGGCTTGCGCTGTGTTTCTCCTGATATTCCGACATATCTATACGCACCATTGCGGCATCATCATCAAAGAGAAACTCTGCCAAAGCCTTTGCCAACTCTGTTTTGCCCACGCCTGTGCTGCCCAAGAAAATAAACGAGCCTATCGGACGTTTTTGGTCTTGCAAACCTGCACGAGAACGGCGAATCGCATCGGAAACTGCGCCAATCGCTTCTGCTTGCCCCACGACACGCTTGTGCAATTCTTCTTCCAAACGAAGGAGTTTTTTACGCTCACTTTCCACCATACGGGTAACAGGAATCCCTGTCCATTTTGCTACAATTTCCGCAATTTCTTCCGAATTTACCTCTACTTTCATCAAACGCATATCTTTTTGCGCAGCCGTAAGGTCTAATTTTAAGGTTTCTATTTCTTTTTCTATGCTCGGAATTTGCCCATAACGAATCGCAGCAACCTTGCCAAAATCAGCCTGTCTTTCCAAACCTTCAGCCTCCAAACGCAGTTTTTCTACTTCTGCTTTTTTCTCTTGTACAGATAAAATAAGTGCCTTTTCCGTTTCCCATTGCGCACGTAACGCCTTGCGTTTTTCATTCAAATTTGCCAATTCTTCCTCAATTTCTGCCAAACGCTGTGTCTCATTTTCCCGTTTCATTGCCTCCCTTTCTATCTCCAAATTGCGGTTTTTTCTTTCTAAAAGGTCAAGTGGCTCTGGCATAGAATCCATGCCCAAACGCAATTTAGAAGCCGCTTCGTCCATCAAATCTATGGCTTTGTCGGGCAAGAATCTATCTGTAATATAACGATGCGATAATTCTGCCGCCGAAATCAACGCTCCATCAGTGATACGCACGCCATGATGCACTTCAAAACGCTCTTTTAGTCCACGTAAAATGGCAATCGAATCTTCTACACTTGGTTCATTGATTTGAACGGTTTGAAAACGGCGTTCCAAAGCCTTGTCTTTTTCGATATATTTTTGATACTCGTCCAAAGTTGTTGCACCAATCGTATGCAACTCGCCACGAGCAAGGGCAGGTTTTAAGATATTTGCTGCGTCCATTGCGCCAGAATTACGTCCAGCACCCACCAAGGTATGAATTTCGTCTATAAATAAAATGATACCGCCTTGTGCATCAATCACTTCCTTAATCACCGCCTTTAATCTTTCCTCAAATTCGCCTTGAAATTTTGCACCCGCAATCAATGCGCCCATGTCTAAGGAAAAAATCGTTTTTGATTTTAAATTTTCAGGTACATCACCTTGCACAATGCGGTGCGCAAGCCCTTCGGCAATCGCTGTTTTTCCTACACCTGGCTCACCAATCAGAATCGGATTGTTTTTGGTTCTGCGAGACAAAATTTGCATCACCCTACGAATCTCCTCATCACGCCCAATCACAGGGTCCATTTTGCCCTTACGAGCCATTTCATTCAAGTTACGAGCATATTTTTTTAAAGCATTGTATTTTCCTTCAGGATTTTGCTCCGTAACACGCTGCCCTCCCCGTATTTCATCAATGACTTTGCGAAGATTTTTTTCTGTCATGCCCAATTCCTTCAACAACTTGCCTGTTTTGTCATTCGACTTTACCAAAGCAATCAACAAATGCTCAATGCTCACAAACTCATCTTGCATTTTGCCCGCCTCTTGATTTGCCGTTTCCAACATTTTGTGGGTTTCAGAAGCATAAAATTGTCCGCCCGTTGCGCCTGTAACACGAGGCAAAGTAGCCACCAATTCCGTCAATTTTTTGGCAAGAAAAGCAGGCTGTATATCTAATTTCTTCAAAATATAAGGCACAATGCTTTCTTCTGCCTCCAACAATGCCTGTAACATATCCGCAGGTTCTACGGCTTGCCTTTGTCCATTTTTTGCCAAGTGAGCCGCTTTTTGTACGGCTTCTTGAGATTTGAGTGTGAAATTGTTTAAGTTCATGTTTTTTCAGTTATCAGTGAACAGTCATCAGTTATCAAAAATCATTTATGTTTTTCCTTTCAAAATGCTATCCAAAGCGATATATTCGGACTTTTTGGCAGATTTAGCGTATTTTTGGGGCTTAATCTGTCATTTTTTCAGAAAAGAGATAATATGATAATTCCTGTAATAGCCAAACATTAGCTATTTTAAGAGAAGAATAATATAAAGGAATCCGAAATTGTTTCGGTAGTATATAATATTTTGCCTATCTTTGTCATAAATAAAGTCATATTCCTTATTGTACTATTTTTTATGGAAACATTACTTATCAAAATAAAAGAGCCTAATAAAGCGAATTTGCTCATGGAAATACTAAAATCTATGGATTTTATTATTTCTGTAGATTATTATGAAAACTATCAAAAAGCAAAAACACTTTTTGATGACATCAATTATTTTGCAGCAACAACAGAGCTTTCTGAGTTATCTATGGAAGATATAATTGCCGAAATCAACGCCTATAGAAATGAAAAAAAATTACGTGGTAATTGATACCAATGTTTTTATTTCTTCAATTATTGGACAAACGGGTTTTCCCAAAAAGATATTTGAGGAAATTATATTGACAAACGAAGTGAAAATCTGTTTTTGCAGAATATGAAGAAGTGATAAGTCGGGGTAAGTTTTCAAAAATAAAAGGGTTTAGCGAAAGGGCAGAAGCATTGCTGAATGCAATAAAAGAAATCGCTTTTTGGTTTGAACCCAAAGAAGAAATTAATATATTGTCCGACCCCGATGATGACATGTTTATAGAATTGGCTGTAGAAGCAGATGCAAGTTACATTGTTACAGGGAATACACAGCATTTTATCATGCAAGAATTTAGGGGAATCCTAATCCTTAGCCCAAAAGAATTTTATGAGGAATGGGTGAAATCGCTGCTGAGCTAATGGCAAAAGACATTTCTCCCATAGATATTGTGATGGGTTTTATTTCTCCTGCCTGGCGTTTGCAGACACAATATGCGGTGGGGTGAGTTGCGGCTCTTATTTCGAGTATTTTTTAATCAGAAGGACAAATATTTTTGTCATATTTTAATGATATTAATTTTACCAAACCATTCTTCAGCCTTCAAAATTATTTCTTTTGTTGGTTTATGATAGAAAACAACTAAGTTATCCTTTGCTCTGGAACAACAAACATAGAATATCTTTTCAGTATTCTGAAAAACTTTGTTAGCGATTTCCATTTTTGTTTCTTTATCTTTCTTTGTTCGCTTACCTTCAAATAAATCTTTAAAATTATATTTACTATTCCATTTTCCGTTATCTAATATGACAAATACGTTATTAAATTCTGCACCCTTAATTCCATGTTGTGTAGAATAGGGCGTTAATTTTTCTTCAAAATTATACAAATTAATTAATTGTTGATAGTTTAATTGTTTAACACTATCATAGATACCATTATAATATTCACTTGTTACAAAGTTATTAAAATCATCATCTTTTTTTACAATTCCATTTGTGTGCGCAAAATTAACAACATTTTCAATGCTTTCATTTTTCATTTCCTTTAATTTATCAATCACTTTTTTTAGGTTAGTTTTATCAAGTATAGATTTAATCTTATAATCTGTTTTCTTAATAAATTCATTTACTTTATTATTTTCATACAAATAAATGCAATCTTGTATCTTAAATAAATGTTGAATTAGCTTATCTCTTTTTTCTCCTATCAAATAATCTTTTTCGATTCGCACCCTTCTTACATATTCAAAGGGTAACGCTTTTGCTATATCATACAGATTTTTATTATCTATGATAAACTGTTCAAAAGGTTTAGAAACTTGTACTAAATTTAAATTTAATACTTCTTCAAGTGTTTTGCTAATTACTTTACTATAATCATTTGGATTTTTTTTCAAATAATCATCTATCTTCTCTTTGATATGTTTAATGATTTCATCTTTATTATAAATAGAATATATTTCATCAAAACCTGCTTTTTTTGAAATCAAATTATGCGTTAAATACAACTCTTTTGTATTTTCTGTATCTGAAAATATCCAACCCTTAAAAACATCATGTTTCTTTACCTCCTTTTCAATATCAATCGTTTCTTTATCTGAATAGATAAATTTGATACTTCCTTCAAGGTTTTTACACATTTCCTTTTGTTGAATATCTTTCCTTAAATGATTTAACAAACCAATTACTTTTCTCGAACAACGCCAATTATCTTGTTTTTTTACTTCTTCAACTAATTCTTTCTCTATATATTGCTGCAAACTCCCCACACCGTTGTCGTAAATAGATTGCATAGAATCTCCAAAAAAGCCTATAACATTTTTTTTGTTTTTATTTAAGGGTAAAAAGTCTAAAAAAATCTCAACTACTTGTTTTTCAGTATCTTGGTATTCATCAATTAAAATAAAATCATACTTATCTATTAAAATACTTCGTAATAGTGGATATTCTTTATACATATAATTCGCTATTTTTAATACTTCATCATGCGAAACCTTGCCTTCTTCTATTTTTTTATATTCTTCATAGCTAATTTCATCAACTGTTTTATCTATCAAAAAAGCTGCATTTAAATCTAATGTGCCTCTGTACTCGATTCCAGATTTCTCTGCTTTTTTCTCCAAAGCTATGAGATGAATAAGTGCTTTTTTTACATCTGTTTGATAAGGTTTAATAGAATCCCATAGAAAATTATGAATCGTAGAAACCCTAAGATTCTTTTTATATTCAGCACTTCTATGTTCAATCTGAGCAACAGCTACTTTTGTATAGGTTATACAAGCAACATTTGCGATAGGATTTTTTTCATAAATCAAATCTAATACTTGCATGAGGGTATATGTTTTGCCACTTCCTGCGCCACCACTTAGCAAGAAATTTTCCCCATTTTCTATATGCTCATAAATTGATTCTATTACTTCGATAGCCATAATAAACCTTCTTTAATGTATGTTGGGATATGTAAATTGCTGAAATATTCTTCGCCACAATAAAGTATATCTATGGCAAAGTCTGTTTTTTTAGAAATATAATCATTTGCCAAGTCATAATAATCGTTTGTTTCTTTTGCTTTAATAATTGCATCTCCTAATTCGACCTTATCTTTATCTTTCTCCTTTATATATTTTTTAAAACTCCTAAATTCATCTTTTTTACTTTCAATAAAAGTTAAGTTTAAAGAAATAAAAGCATCTTCAAAACTTCTGCCATGATAGCTATTATTTTCTTCTTTGGTTTGATAGGCGATACAAAGCATCTCTTTATCTTTTTTATCTTCTTTAACGTATTGTTTCCATTCTCCGCTTATTTTAGATAATATTTTCTGTTGATGCGATAATGATTTTAATGTACTAAACGGCATATCGTTCAAAAAATGTCGTATAGAGTAATTCTTTGTATGTGTTCCCACCGACACAGGGCAACTGCTGCCGTTTTGAGAAGGTTTTACAGAATCTATATCCGTAATAATTAATGTTTTTATATCCAAAAACACTAAAAACTCATCAAAGATTTTTGAATTAGCTCCCACATGAACCATAGAAATATTTTGAGATAAAAGTGGTTTATAATTATCTTCTTTTTGGACTTCATTTATCTTTTTCATTTCACCTAGTTTTTTCTTTTCTTCCTCTTTATCCAGTTTTTTCATCATTGCGGGTAATAAAAGCCTCTCTGTATCTCCTTCGATAAATATAATTTTGTCTGCAAAAAAGAGTTCGCTGTTATTTAAAGTCAAATATTGTTTTAAGAATTTGAAATTCTCCTTTTTAGTCCCATATTTTTCTTCTAAAACAGATAAATTTTTTACAATAATCGTATTATCTATATTTTTAGAAAAATATTTTATGCCGTTAAAATGGCTTTGCGAAGTAATATGGGCAGAGTGTGTGGTAATAACAGTTTGTAATGTTTTCTTATTTAGCTTTTCTTTACCTTTTTCCAGTAATGTATCTATTTTTTTTATGAAAACATATTGCATTTGTGGGTGAGTGTGAGCCTCGGGTTCTTCTATAAAAAGCAAATTTATATCTGAAGGCTTTTCTATTTCTTTGCTTTTTTCTGAAGGTTTTCCTGTTTTTTTAGCAAAACCTTCAAAAATAATATGGATACGAAATATTAATGCGAACAAATTCATGTAACCTAACCCATTATAGTGTTCTGGTAGGAAATGCTCATTTTGCTGATACATTACAGATGTATTTCTCTTCAGAATATTCAATTCTTCCAAATTCGACATTATCTCAATTTTTGACTCATCTTTGTTATATCCAAAATCTTCAACAAGCTCTCTAATTTCTTTGAATATTTCCTTGTATGAGTCATTCAATTTATCATCTGTTTTCATTAATTCTTTTTGCAAACCCGTAACTTTATCATCATTTGAGTATTTACTGGCTTCAAAATAATCAAACGAAAGTTTAGATAATGTCTTGTTATTTTTTCTGCCTCCTTCCTCATTTGCAACCTCTCTTTTCGCACTAATTGTTTGCAGGTTAATAATTTTCCGAATCTGTTTATCTTCTATAAAGATATAATTAGATTCATTTTCATATTCCACTACTTTTTTATTTCTCTCAAAATAATTTTTATGATATTTTTTAAGGAAATCAATTAGTGTTTTATCTTCAAAATCTTTCTTGAAATGTCTATATTTTTCTTTTATTTTCGATAACTTCTCAAATGGCAAACAGTATTCAAACGATAATTGTAATATATTATTATCTGGATTTAAGTTCAAAATAAAATCTCCAATATTTTCTAAATTGTCATCTTCAAAATATTCAATGATAATATCTAATTGTAGCTTAAAATCCTTTTTATCTACTTGACATTCAATTTCTTTACAGATTTTCTTTTGGTATTCTATATGAAAATCCTCAAATACAAAAGTATTTTCTGTATCTATTAAAAATCTTTCTAACAACACAAGAAAAGAAGTTTTTCCCGTATTATTTTTACCAATTATTAATGATAAGCCTTTTTCCAAATCAATGGAAACTGTTTTTAAAAGCCTAAAATTAGTTATTTTTATCTGTTTGATATTCATTTTGAAGGTGCTTGAGTCTTTTTAAATTTGGAAAGGCAAATATACTATTTTTTGCAATAAAGCCATTGACACCCTCAAATACTTCACAATCCTTGCCAATCTTTTTAAAATCTGTATGATTTTTTGTATATCTATCACATTTACAACAGGAAATGTGATTTTTTGAGTCTCATAAAATCCTTATCATGGCTTAGCATAAAACTTGTATTATTTGCGATTCAACATATTACTCCATATACGGCAAATGCCCTACCCGTTTCATAAAAGCCTTAGAACGCTTATACGGCACAATGCCCTAACGCCCTGTTCTTACATCTTCTGCAAGTTCCGCAATTTCCTGTATTTTTCTACCTTCCGAACTTTCTTTTCCTTTTTTGGGCAGAAATTGTTTCAATTTTTGGAGAAAAACGCCAGATAAATTCGCTTCATGATTTGCAAGGCGAAGTAAAAAATCGTTTTTTTCCATTTCTGGCAATTTTGCAATTAAATCGGGTAGGTTTATCGCATTTTCATTGGCTAATTTGCTGCTCAATGCGGCTGCTTTTACCCAATCTTCTGACAAGCCCCAAAAATCGACAAAATGTTGTAAATCACTGCCTAAGTTTTTTAAATTTGGCGGACAAGGCGGTTCCTCTGCATTCATTTTGGCTTTTTCGTCATCTTCTTCTTCATCATCATAATAATCGGCAGGAAAAGTAGCCTGGGAATCGGGCGAATGAAAATAGAGCCAAGCCAAATACAAAGCCCGATAGTCGCCATTGATAATTTGCTGCCGAACCCCCATCAAATCTGAAAGCGTGCAATCGTCTGCTTCAAAGTAATCTTCATACGCACCATCTTCTACATTTTCTTCGATAATAAGCAGCACATAGTCGCCCTTTGTACAAAGCTCAATGTTGTCCGAAAAAGTGTAGGGAATGAGGTCTTTTTTATTGACTAAGGCAAGTGGAAAGCGAAACATGAGCTTTTTTGTGCCAAAATTTGCATAATACAGCTCTGCATCAAAATATTGAAACATGACATCTTCGGGATTTTTCCTAAAATCTCCATAATTATATACAAATTGCGCTTTATGGCTATCTACTTCTCCTCGGCTCGACCAAGTCTTGATTTCTGCTTTTTCGGTAGCAGAAAAGGGGCGGTCTATAGTACGAAACTCGTAAAATTGGTATTCGCTCATAATGTGTAATGTAATTCTTCGCAAATATAAAAACTTGTTTTTATATGTACAACATCTTAATTATCTAAACATATAATGTCCACAATTCTGCTAATTATTGCGTAGCAGGAAACCTAATGAGTCAAATAACTGTCAGTTCTGCCTATTTTCTACTTCTTCTAAGGCACGCTCAAATATGCCACAATCCTCGCCAACTTTTCTGGTGTAAAATCATTTTGATAATAAACGACTGATTATGCAAAAGGATTGAAAATAGAAATATCAGAAAAACGGTCAAAATCCGAAACATTGCGGGTAATAAGCGTACATTGTTCCTTTTGTCCAATAGATGATTATATTACTGTCTAACAATGCTTTACCATTCATTTCTTAATTGTCTTTGCCATTCCACAGGGTCGGCGATTTCAGAAAAAGGGTTTAAGGCTTGTAATTGTAGCATAGTCGCTTTGAGTCCTGCAAATTTGTCATTTACAGGCGTTTTTGCGTTATTTTCAACTATTTCTTCTTGCCACAAAAGAATAATTTTTACTTTTTGTGTCAGGTTTGAGAACAAAGGTGGCAAAATTATTTGCCCGTTTTCTACGTATGTTTCAAATTCGATGGCTTGCATAATTAATTTTTGCAGGTAATTTCTACAAAAATGCAACTTTTTTTGTTAATTGGCAAATAAAAGTCCAAATTTCGGCAAATTTTCAACTATTCTTCCCTCTAAAAAACCTATTCTTTGTTACTATAAAATGCACATAATTTACTCATAATCAATAAAATAAAAATACAAAACCTCAAAAAATTCGTTACTAATTCCTTAAAACCTTCCATTCCTACCCCAAAAAAAGCCACGACCTTTGTAATATCAAATAGGAAATGTCTCCTATGTTACACAACATCACAATGCAAACAACACAAAACATCAAAGCGGAAGCAATTATTCTTTTCAACACGATTTTGGCGACAAAGCAGCTATATGGCATGAGTTATATTGTTAGGCTTGTGCGAGGTGATAGGTATTTTGAACTCAAAAAAGCCGAACATGAGAAATTGCCTACTTTTGGAACTTTGACAGATAGTTATGAGTACAAAGTCAAAAACCTGATAACTTGGTTGCTAAAAAATGGCTATCTTACCATTACGAATTTGCAATATGGTTCTTTGGGTTTGACAGCAAAAGCTTATTTGCTGATGCACAGCGAGGAAGAATTATTGATTGAGGCTGCGGATTTGAAAACAACTGCGGAAAATCGGGTGCTTGCTGATTCGCTCAAACGGATTCGCAAAGACATCGCCGAAAAAGAGGAAAAAGCGGTATATGAGATATTTACGGATTGGTCTATGCAGAAATTGATAGATGAAAAACCGAAAAATGTAACAGAATTGAAATTGCTTGCGCCTATGTCCGAAAGCTATATAGATTCGTATGCCCATCTTTTTTTGAAGGCAATAGAAATGGCAAAGTCAGAAAGTGTGGTTCAGTTGCAGGTACTTTTGCAAGAAAAAGTAAAAATGCCCGAATATCAAATGATAAAAGCCTTGTTTTTGTCAGGTTATAGTATCGAAAAAATCGGAAAAGAGCGTCAAGTAGAACTAAATACAGTTCTTTCTTACTTGGGCGACTTGCACAAAACGGGCGAAATAGACCTGAAACCTTGGATTCAGCAGCGTGTAGATGCACCTGTTTTGCACAAAGCCACTACTTTTTTTGCGCAAACACAAGGGACTTTTCAGGAGGCATTACAGGTCTTAGGGCTTGATTATGAGACATTACGATTGGCAAAGTTGTATGTTAGTAAGGTTGAGGTAAGAGAGGAGTCGTTTTGACACTTAGCCCTTAGCGGTTAAAAAATTAAGGGTGGCTCAAATGTGAGTCACCCTTAATTGATATTTCAAATCGTGAATAAGCTGCCAAACTTTTTGATTGGCATTATCTACAAAATCAATATGTCTGCCATTTCTTTTTTCATATCCCGTTAGGGATAAAATATCGGTAGAAAAATGATAAATCCCATAAAATAGCCCGAATTTTCGTGCTTGCACGAAAAATTGGATGAGATGTGGGCGGCTTTTGCGAATTTCTACCGATATTTTGTGCCTACGGCACAGAAAAACAGGTTACGGTTAATTTGGCAGACATGTTGCAAAACAGAAAACTATTTTTTCTCCTCTACTGGTGCAGGAGTCTCTGTCGCTTTTGAAGCTTCTACCAATTTTTTGATTTCTTCATACAAGTGCTTCTCATCGCCAGGTGCGTAAGTCGTATGTTGAGAAACGATTTTGCGATTGCCATCTAACAAAAATACGTGAGGTACATTTGTAACATTCATCAAACGTTTCAATTCTGAATTAGGGTCTTTTAACACCTCATATTCCCATTCCCATGTCTCTACACGAGGTTTTACCTCACTTTTGGTACGCTCATCATCAATCGAAACCGCATAAATTTTCACGCCAGTTTCTTTTTGCCATTCTGCATAATGGTCGCTAATGGCATTCAATTCCTTAATACAAGGCTTGCACCAAGTTGCCCAAAAGTCAATCACGATGGGTTTTCCATCATTTTGTATATCAGCCGTATTAAATGGCATGTCATCTATTGTAAAAACAGATACATTTGGAACGTCTCCATTTGAAGTTGCTTGTGGTTTTGCCGCCTCCTGCTGTGCCGTAGCAGACAAACCAAGCCCAAGCAGTAGAACTAAGAATAATTTTTGCATGGTAATGAACAAAGTTATTTAAGAAATAAAAAACGTGTACTCGTTTCGTACACAAAAATACACACATTTTTCTATACAAAACGATAAAAAACAGATTTCGTTACCTAAGCGTGTAAATTTTGGGTAAAATGTTGTCTTTTCTTAGCTAAAATGAACCTTCATTCATATATAAATTCACATATTTTGCCTACTTTTGCGGCTTACTTATAGGCATATTTTTTTGAGATAAATAATTATAGATGTTGAATAAATCTTTTTTGAAATATATTGAGCAACTAGGTAGTATTTCTGCTTATCAAATCATGTTGATAATCACAATATTGCTATGTATAATGAATGGCTGCGGCGGCTGTGGGGATAAAAAAGCGTTGGATAAAAGATTGGTAGCAGAATACAATGGCGACCCACTGTATATGTATCAAC
Source organism: Bacteroidota bacterium (assembly GCA_013298365.1). Classification (GTDB taxonomy): domain Bacteria; phylum Bacteroidota; class Bacteroidia; order J057; family J057; genus JAAFHL01. The sequence goes on from JAAFHL010000005.1 coordinate 22,939, forward strand.
TGCAAAGGTATGTGCCAAGCGAGTTGAAAGGGCAAGACAGTGCGGAATTTGCCAATAATTTTATTGATGATTGGCTCACAAATCAAGCCGTAAAAGAGAAAGCAGAAAAGGAAATTACGGATTTGAATGAGAAAATAGAACCAGAAATTGCTACGCTAAAAATGTCTCTCATTCGCAAAACCTTTGCCGATTGGCTGGTAAACACGCAATTAGATACCATCATCTCTGACCAAGTTATGCGGGATTATTTCAAAAAATATCCTGACAGGTTTCGGAGTGATAGGGTTCAATATCAATATTTTTATGTGAAAGTAATGAGTGAAAATGCTACACAAATTGCTTCACAAATGAATAGTGCGAAGGCGGAGGAGTTGAATAAGTTGGCAAAATGGTGTGAAGATAATGCCGTTGAATATCGCCTTGATAGTTCTGTTACAAGTGAAAGCGAAATGAAACGAATCGCATCGGGCTATTATGGTACAATCACGCGTGCAAAGACAAACACCTTACAAACTTATAACGTTGCCGAGGGCGGGAAAAATTATACACAATTTTTTCGCCTCCTAAAAGTTATTCAAGAAGGGGAGATGTTGCCCTTCGCTGCTTGCAAAGACCGTATCGAAATGCTTATCCTCAATCAGCGCAAAAATGAGTTGATTGAGCAAATGGAAACGGGTTTGCTCGAAGATGCCAAAAAAAGCAATAAATACAAAAAATATACAGAGTAAAATCAGTTAGCAGTTGTCAGTTATCAGTTTGGTGAGTTTGTATCTATTTGTTCACTGCTAACTGTTTACAGCCTTGATGCAACCATTTTTATCAATTTTCGCTCTATTTGCGAAAATGGCTCAACACATTCATACTTGCCCTGCGTTCATGCGAAGTGTGCAAGAAACAATTACAAGCAACATGTTTAAGTTTTCATTTTTCCGATTTTCATTTTTTACTTTCCTGCTAATTACCTCAAATGTTGCTTTTTCGCAACCTTTAGATAAAATTATTGCCGTTGTAGGAGATGGTATTGTATTAGAATCTGATGTAGCAAATCAATATAACTATTTGCTTAATACAGGCGAAAAAGACAATGGTAATCTTCGTTGTCAATCGATAGAAGGCATGATTATCAATAAGTTGTTGCTTGCAAAGGCTGAGCAAGATAGTATCGTGGTTTCTGATGATGAGATTAGCGGTGAGGTAGATAGAAGGGTGGCAGAAATGATGCAAAAAATGGGCGGTATAGAGCAGTTTACAGAAGTAGCTGGCAAATCGCCCGAAGAATTTAAGTTAGATGTGCGTGAGCCGATTCGAGAAGAATTGCTCATAGACAGACAAAAAAACAGGGTCTTAGCTTCTGCAAATGTTACCCCAAAAGAAGTAAATGAATATTTTTATACGATTCCCAAAGATAGCCTTGGTCTTTTGCCTGCGGAGGTAGAAATCAGTCATATTGTAGCAACGCCGCCATTTTCAGAAGAAAGTAGGAAGGCAGCTAAAAAGAAGATAGAGGAGGCTCGGAAAAAAGTAGTGGAAGGCAAAGAGGACTTCACAGAAGTTGCTAAAAAATATTCAGAAGAGCCTGGTGCATATAAAACAGGTGGTAACTTGGGGGAATTTCAAAGAGGTATGATGGTGCCAGAATTTGAGGCAGTAGCATATAGTATGCGTGTAGGCGATATTTCGCAGGTAGTTGAAACAGAATTTGGCTATCATATCATCAAAGTATTAGGGCGCAGGGGCGAAATTTTGAATGCACAACATATTTTGGTTACGCCTGATAGAGATACCAAAGGCGACTCTATTGCGATTGCTCGTTTGAAAAAAGCTTTGCGTTATATTCGCTCCGATTCTATGACATTTGAACAAGCTGCTATCAATTTTTCGCAAGAAAGAGGTTCAAAAGACTGCGGCGGTTGTGTACAAAATCCTAAAAATGGAGAGTTGCGTATTCCGTTAAGTGCGCTTGACCCCGAATTTTTCTTCAAAGTAGATGTGATGAAGCAAGGCGAAATTTCTGACCCTATGGAATATACCTTGCCAGACGGAACAAGGGCTTTTCATGTGTTGTATTTGAAGAAAAAAATTCCTGCACATAATCCCAATTTAAGAGATGATTATAAAAAAATAAACAATGCTGCAACAGTGGCGAAGCAAAGCAAAGTCCTTGATAAATGGCTGATTTTGGCAAAAAAGAACGTATATATAGACATCAAAACGGAGGAGTGTCCTGAATTATTAAATAAATGGAAACAAAAAAATCCGTAATTTTTCAACTAAGATATGTACATCGCAAATCCCATATATGATGTGGTATTTAAGTATCTCATGGAAGATGCGAAAATCGCCAAATTGTTAATTTCTTCCATCATTGGGGAGGAGATTAGGAGCTTGCGTTTTTTGCCACAAGAATTTATCGGCGATTTTTCAGAAAGTAAAGTCAAAAAAAAAGGAATATTACATAAAAACCGTTTTGGTTTGACGGTCTATCGCTTAGATTTTTCGGCAAAAATAAAAACGCCTGAAGGCGAAAAACAAGTAATTATAGAACTCCAAAAAGCAAAATTCCAAACGGATATTATGCGTTTTCGGGCTTATTTGGGCAGACAATTTAGCAATAAAGAGAATACACAAAAAAAAATGGTAAATGGGCATAGACGCAAAATAGGTTTGCCCATTATCAGTATTTATTTTTTGGGACACAAACTCGACCATACAAAAGCAAGTGCTATCAAAGTCGGGCGCACTTATACCGACATGATAACAGGAGAAGTCATTACCCAAAAAGAGGATTTTATTGAAAGTTTGACACTTGATAGTTATGTGGTGCAGATACCTTTTCTCACAGATAAGCGCAGAAATGAGTTAGAGATATTGTTGCATGTTTTTGACCAAAGTACCTCGGTAGACCCCGAACATCATATCTTAAATATGGACGAGAAAAGTTTTCCTATAAAATTTCGTCCTATTATTCGTAAACTACATCAAGCTGTTCAGAGTCCCGAAATGAAGCAACAAATGGAAATGGAAGATGGGATTCTTGATGAATTAGAAGATATGGAAAGAGAAATCGTGGTGTTGGAGCAAAAAGTAGAAGCAGAAAAAGCCAAAGTAGAAGCAGAAAAAGCCAAAGTAGAAGCAGAAAAAACGAAAGCAGAAGGAGAAAAAGCCAAAGTAGAAGCAGAAAAAGCCAAAGTAGAAGCAGAAAATGAGTCGTTAAAAAGACAACTTGCAGACTTATTGAAAAATAAAAAAGAATAAATCTATTATCACGTTAATCTGCGTAAATTTGCGCCTTCACTTAGTGAACGTATCAAAAAGTGCCGTCCTAATCTGCCATTATTCACAAAAAAATAACATTATATTCTAAATATATGCCTTTCAAAAACGAAAAAGAAGCTGCCGACGTAATGGCGCAAAAATATAAGGAACTCAAAAAAGAGATTTCTAAGGTAATTGTAGGGCAAGACGAAGTAGTGGATAAGCTACTTGTTGCTCTTTTTTGCAAAGGTCATGCCCTTTTGGTAGGTGTGCCTGGTCTTGCTAAAACCTTGCTTATCAGTACGATATCAAGGGTATTAGATTTGAATTTTAATCGTATTCAATTTACACCTGACTTGATGCCAAGTGATATTGTAGGTACAGAAATTTTGGAAATTGATGATGACACGAATCGTAAGTATTTCAAATTTATACCAGGTCCTGTTTTTTGCAATATTTTGCTTGCAGATGAGATAAATCGTACCCCTCCCAAAACGCAAGCGGCTCTTTTGGAGGCGATGCAGGAGAAAAAGGTAACGGTTGCTGGTAAAAACTTCAAATTAGAAGAACCTTTCTTTGTACTTGCTACGCAAAATCCGATTGAACAAGAAGGAACATATCCTTTGCCAGAGGCGCAATTAGACCGATTTATGTTCAATATTAAAGTAGATTATCCCTCTATTCAAGAAGAAATAGAGATTGTAAAACGTACTACTATCAGTCAAAATCCTGAATTGAAAGTGATAATGACACAAGCAGAAATTCTTGAATTTCAAGAACTTGTGCGCAAAGTTCCTGTACCTGATAGCGTCATAGAATATGCTGTAAAATTGGTAAATAAAACCCGTATTGGTACGCCACATTTTTCGCCAGCCCTCAAAGACCTTATTTCTTGGGGTGCGGGTCCTCGTGCTTCTCAATATTTGATTTTAGGCGCAAAAGCAGTCGCTTTACTTAGGGGCAAATATTCTCCAGACATTGCAGAAGTGCAAGAAGTTGCTGCTTCTGTGCTTCGTCATCGTCTTGTGCCAAGCTTTACAGCAGAGGCTGATGGCATTACGGCAGAAGATATTATTAAGAAAATACTTTAAATTATTATAAAAACCACTAAGGTACTAAGAAACACTAAGGCTATGATTATTAATGCTTTATGTGCCTAGTATCTTAGTGGTAAAATATATAAATCGCATGAATCGAATATCATTATTTGTTTGTTTTTTATTAGTTTCCTTTTATGGCTTTAGCCAAAACCTCACCTTATCGCCTTATTCGCGCTACGGAATCGGAGACGTATTCAGCTATAGCAATGTGCGCTCTGCAGGTATGGGAGGGGTGGGGATTGCTACTTCTACTGTTTTTTCACCTAATCGTTATAATCCTGCATCTTATTCCGACTTTTTTCTTACGACTACTCGTACAAAAAACACTTTGCGCCGCACGTCTTTAGATGTATCGGGTTTTGCAAATGTCAATGCACTTTCTACGGACAAAGGGAAAGGCACACAGTCCACAGCAGGTTTTAGGGATTTAACTTTTGTTTTTCCTTCTAATAAAAAATTGGCAATAGCGATGGGTTTTGCGCCATATAGTGCGGTAGGTTATACGGTGCAAGATACCTTTCGTACACAAATAAATGATACAACAAGAGTCTTATCTATCATACAATATCAAGGCAGAGGCGGCTTAAATCAGGCATTTATCGGCGGTGCTACCAGTTTTTTGGGGCATAGAATTCGTCTTGGGGCAAACGCTTATTATGCTTTTGGAAATGTGCAAAATGAATGGTCAAGTTATCTTTTCTATTCAGGAGCAGTACCTACAACGACCACAAGAACGTCCTTTATGAATGGTGTAGGAGCTTTGGTGGGTGTACAATATCAAGATACTTTGAGAAAAGATTCTGTAAAAGGCTCTATCTTGTTGCGTGTGGGCTTGATTACCGATTATAACGTAAGCATGAACGCATCTCGTGTTACACTTTATGGGGGAGCGATTAAAGACACTTTGGGTGCAGAAGTAAAAACGGCGATTAACGTGCCTACCAAATATGGAGTAGGTTTTGAATTAAGTAAGCCTTTGAAATGGTATATAGCAGGAGATGTATTGTACCAAAATTGGAAAAACTTTACCTATTTTAATGATAAGATTGTATATGGCTCGGATTTGCAAGCAGGCTTAGGGGGCGAATATACGCCTAATATGCTCGGTGATAAGTATTTTCAACGCATAAGTTATCGTGGTGGGGCATATTTCCATAAAACTTATTTGAGTTATGGAGACAAATCCCTCACAGACCAGGGCATCTCATTAGGTGTAGGAATTCCGATGTCCCGCTCAAAACAAGCCTATTCTGAATATATCGGACGTTTTAACCTAAGTGTAGAGTTGGGACAAAGAGGTTCTTTGGCTAGTCAGCCTTTGAGTGAATTGTATTCGAGATTTCGTTTTGGGGTAACGATTTCGGAAAGATGGTTTGTAAGGAGAGTTGTAGATTAATTTTAAATACAAATGAAAAAAATATACTTTTTCTACTTAATATTTGTACTTGCACACATCTCCACTTCTGCCCAAGTCAGCATCAAAGACTCGGCGATAGGCTTGACCATGATTGATGTAGGCTACAAAGGTTTTTTCCCTGGTGGAGATATGGCGGATAGATTTGGTTATACCTCGTCTGTTGGGATTCACGCAAGCCACAAGTTTGTCAATAATTTCTACCTAAGCACAGGCTTTGACTTTCTTTTTGGTGGAAAGATAAAAGAAACAGGTATTTTGAATAGCATTACCGTCAATGGCTATCTTATTGATAATGAGGGGAATTATACGCCGCCTCGTATGCAGGAATCGGGCTTTATGATACCATTTGCCGTAGGAAAAATCTTTGGGGGAACATTGGCAAATAACAAAAATTCAGGAATTTTTGTGGAGGCGGGAGCGCAATTTATTCAGCACAAAATCTGGTTTAATTTGCCTCGAAATCGTGTGCCTACACTCACAAAACAATATCAAAAAGGCTATGACCGCCTTACAAATGGCATTGGCGCAACGCAAAGCATTGGTTATCGTTTTTTTGCTAACAATGGCTACGCTAATTTCGTAATAGGATTGGATTTCAGTCAGAATTTTACCGAAAATAGACGTAGCATAAACCTTGATACAGGATTTAAAGACGATAAAAAACGCTTAGATTTGCTTTATGGCATACGGGCTTGCTGGACTTTACCTATTTATAAGGAAGCCGCAAGTAAAACCTATTACTATTGAGGTAAATTAGGAATAACAAGGCTAAATGTTGCACCTTCGCCTTCTATCGAACTTACTTCGATGCTTCCTTTCATTTTGTGAATGGCTTCTTTTACAATGTATAAGCCTAAGCCAGAACCTGAAACTCTGGCATTTGCTCGATAAAACATCTGAAAAATATTGGGTAAATGTTGTGCAGGGATACCGATTCCGTTGTCTTTTATCATAATAGTTGCTTGTTTTTGGGTCAAATCTATATCAAAATGGAGATAAGATGCTACATTACTTTTACGGTAGCGAATGGCATTTGAAATAATATTTCCCAAAATGATATTCAAACGAAAATCATCATTATAAATGGACGAATTGCCCACTACATTCACTTGCAAATCAATGTTTTCTGCCGATTGCGCATAGCACTGTGATTCAAAAACTTCTCTTATAATACGTGCTAAATCTAAGGGAACAGGTACAACTTCTAACCGAGAATTACGGGCGTAATGTAAAATATCTTTGATGAAATTATCTAATTTATGCATACTTTTGTCCTGCAAACTCAAGTAAAGGTCTATATTTTCTCTATCTGTTTTACACAATTCCACCAAACCCATCACAGAGGTAATAGGCGCACGTAAATCATGCGAAACGCTATATACAAATTTATCCAATTCCTCATTTGTTTTGCTTAATTGCAAATTCGCTTTTTCGAGTTCTTCATATTTTTCTTGTAAAGCATTTTTGGCTTCCTCCATTTCTGTAAAATGCTTTTGAATGTGTTTACCATACAGCCAAACAATTGTAGCACAACTTGTAATTACCGTAAAATACATAATGGGGTCAATGACAGCTCGTTCTTTTTCGCCAATTGTAGGAATCAAAAACAAAGAAAAATCGGTAAGATAGGCAATAATCGAAAAGAATATAGGCAGGGATAATTGAATAATCAGCCATTTATCACTGTAAATTTTAAAGTTGTAAATAGCTAAAATTTCGGCTATGATAAATAGCATATAAGCATTGCTTGTTTTTCCGTACGCCCCTGCAAGCCAAAAGAATAGTAAAATAGAAATAAACCAAGAACTCAATCCTGCTAAATCGTGCCAATATTTGTGGCTAAACCACAAGCCGATAAGATACAAAAAACTCGCAATAATGGGAATATATATATAAGGAGTAGGCACATAAAATGCCGCCATCAATGTGCCTATGATGCTATATAAAAAAGATGCAGCAGCCCCTTGATTTGCATTTCTAATTTGCTCTTTTTTAAACTCAGGATAATCCTCCTTTATCCCTATCATTAAAATTTTTTCTCGGCACAACGAAACTATATTCATTATTAATAATCTATGTGATATGCAGACAAAAGTACACGTTTTATTTTGTTTTCAAATAAAATAAGAAAATATGATTTATGTTCACAAATCTATGACAAAAATCGTTCCTACTTATGATTGTAATTATATTCTTGAAGCATGCAAGCACTATAAGGTACTTTTTTTTAGATACAAAGAAACGCTTGTCCCTTTACCTTCTTCGCTGTCTATTCTAATTTGCCCTTGATTTTTTTCGATAAACTCTTTACATAACATCAAACCCAATCCTGTACCTTTTTCTTTTGCTGTACCTTTAGTTGAAACAACAGGTTCACTATCAAATAATTTTTCTAATTGTGTTTTTGTTATACCTATGCCTGAATCTGTTACATTTATTTTATACATTTGGGAACTTTCATCATACAACCCATTTATCAAGATTTTCCCTTGTTGATGCGAAAATTTAATCGCATTTGCTACTAAATTTCTCAATATCAACTCAAAATGGTCTGAGTTTATCCAAACGCTAATCGTTGTATCTACCTGATTTTCTAAACTAATTTTCTTATTTTCAGCCGTTTCAGAGAGTACATCAAAGACCCTATTTACAACGCTTGATACGTGCATACTTTTTTGCAAAGGTTCTTCTTTTTTTTGCATAGAAATGCCCCAATGCAATAAATTTTCCAAGGTAGATAAAGCGTTTTTATTACTCAATCGAATACGTTTGACAATGCTAATGCGTGTAGCATCGTCTATATCCGCACTTTCCAACAATTCCATCAGCCCTTCTATGCTATTAAAAGGCTGCCGTAAATCGTGTCCGATGATAGAAAAAAGGCGGTTTTTGAGGGTGTCGGCTTCTGTAAGTGCAATGGTTTTGCTGATTAGTTCGTTATTTTTTTCCTGTATATCATCTTTATATTTGTAAATTTCTCGCCTCAACTCGTTGAGGGCATTACTTAACAAGGCAATAATTACGGCAAGATTAATGAAAAAAATAATGTCTTTGTGTTTTGGAAGAGGATAGTCCACAATGTCGTAATAATTGATGATTTGAATCGCTGCAAAGCACACAAGCCCTGCAATAGTGGGTATGATAGTAGAGACTTTTTCATGAAAATCGGCATACGCAATCACCATTGAAATAATAATAATATACTCTACCAGTAGTTCTCCTTTGGAAATAACCGATAAGATTGATAAATAGGTGAGTGTAACATAGTAAATAATATAACGAAGCGCATCGAATTTTCCTACATGGATTAAATAGAGTATAAAAAATAAACAACCTATATAGCAAGCATAAGTATAAACATACAACTTCAAGTCCAATATTAGCCAAATGACAATCATTGTGCTGACGAGGGCATGAAGTATAGACAAATTGACAACCCTTATTTTGGCTTTTTCGTCAATGCCTGTGGCATGATGCGTGCCTATATTAATGATGCTATTAACTATTTTTTGAAAAAACAATATCATTTTTAAATTGTATTTAATTTTGACTATTAGGGATTGTAATGGCAAAAATAGTTCCTTTCCCTTCTTCCGATTGCACTTCTATTTGTCCTTTCATTTTGTTTAACGCCTCTTTTACAATGTATAAACCCAATCCTGACCCCGAAACTCTGGCATTTGCCCTATAAAACATTTGAAAGATATTGGTTAAATGCTCCGCAGGAATCCCTATCCCATTATCAGCAATCGTCATTTTTGTTACATCTGGCTGTAAATCTACTTCAAAATGCAAAAAAGAAGGATTTGCTTTAGGGTTTCTATATCGAATGGCATTGGAAATAATGTTGGCAAAGATAATGTTTAAGCGAAACGCATCTCCATAAAGTGGGCTTGTACCCTGCACTTTTATCTCAAATTGCATGTCTTCGGCAGCAGATGCATACGCCTGATTTTCAAAGTTTTCTTTTATGATTGCAGGTAAATCTAAGACAACATGTAGCACTTCTAAACGGGAATTGCGGGCATAATTCAGAATGTCTTTGATGAAATTATCTAACTTATTCATGCTTTTGCGTTGCAAACCCAAATACAAGTCTATATTTTCTCTGTCTGTGCCACATAAATCTACCAAACCCATCACAGAAGTAATGGGCGCACGCAAATCATGCGACACACTATATACAAATCTGTCAAGTTCTTCATTTGTTTTGTGTAACTCTGTATTCGCTTTCTCCAATTCGCCATTTTTCCTTTCTATATAGTCTTTAAATTTGTAAATCTCTGTCCGCAATTTCATTATCGTACCCAATATTAATGAAACTGACATCGAAAGGTAAACATAGTATAAAATCTCTTTATTTTGAGGTAAAGGATAATGTACAATCCCATAATGATTGATGAGTTGTGCAATCGTAAAGAAAATCAATCCAATAATAAGTGGTTTAATCTGTGCCTTTTCCACTTGAAAATCGGCATAAGTGATGATAATAGACGCAATTATAAAATATTCTATCAATAATTGCCCTTGAGATAAGATAGAAAGGATAAACAAGTAAACCAATGAAACATAGTAAAGATTGAATCTTACCCAAGTAAACTTATTTTGGTATATTAAAAAGACGCAGAAAAATAATAGACTAATATAAATGGAATAGATTATTACATATAATGAAGACTCTAGCACAAATAACATTAAAATAAATGTACCCACAATTCCTTGGAAAAGAGACTGTAATACCATTTTTACCTTGGCTTTCTCCTCCATTGTGGAAATATCTTTTATGGCTTTTTCAAATAACTGTTCTATCCTATGTTGAAGATATGATAACATTAGTTTGATACGGTTTTCCAAGATGAACATCTTGATGGTTAGTTATATAAAGAAAAAGAACAGTTTCTTTTCCTTCTTCCGATAGCACTTCTATTTGCCCCTTCATTTTGTTTAACGCTTCTTCTACGATAAATGTAGAAGCAACAACTCGCCCCCAATTTACATTACAAATTTGGTGTTTTTTTATAGGTAAAAATGTAGGCTTAACGCCGATATTTAATATTTTTTGCCCAAATAGATGAAAGTGATTTTGCATGATTAGTTGCCCCAACGTGAGTTGTTTTTTTACGATGTTTTTCTTGCAACAAATATAGACAAATAATGTGCTAAATAAATTGGTTTGTAAGGTTTTGCCCAATATTGAACGAAAATACATCTGCCATTTTGTCCCAAAAAATCTGCCACTTCTGCAAAAAAGTTGTTTTGCATGTATTTTGTAAGTTAGACATGAAATTTAGTTGTACAAATCAATACATCTTTTTTGACAAGTCAAAATATAAATACATTTATGAACGCAGAACCATTACAAAAAGAGCAAGGCTCGATTTTCGTAAACACCGAAAATATTTTTCCCATCATCAAACGCTCTCTTTATTCAGACCACGAAATTTTTTTGAGAGAATTGATTTCTAACGGTTTAGATGCTACGCAAAAAATAAAATATCTTGCAGGCTCTGGCGAATATCAAGGCGAATTAGGCGAACTTAATATCACCGTTAAAATTGATAAAGAGGCAAAAACTTTGACCATTTCGGACAAAGGAATTGGTATGACGGGCGACGAGGTGCGCAAATATATCAATCAAGTGGCTTTTTCGGGGGCAGAAGAATTTGTGAAAAAATTCAAAGATGCAGGCGAAAACCAAGACATTATCGGACGTTTTGGCTTAGGTTTTTACTCGGCTTTTATGGTTTCTTCCAAAGTAGAGATCATCACAAAATCTTATCAAGATGCCGAAGCCATTCGTTGGGAGTGTGATGGTAGCACAAGTTATACCCTCGAAGCTGCCGAAAAAGCAGAAAGAGGTACGGACATTATCCTTCACATTGATGCAGATTCAGAAGAGTTTTTGGAAGATTATCGTGTACGTGGTATTTTGACCAAATACTTCAAATTTATTCCTACCCCCATTCTTTTTGAAGAAGAAACCATCAATCCTGTTGCGCCACTTTGGAAAAAATCGCCTACCGAAATTCAAGACCAAGAATACATTGATTTTTTCCACGAAATTCACCCAGGCGCAGAAGACCCGCTTTTCTGGATTCATCTCAACATAGATTATCCTTTCAACTTGACAGGGATTTTGTATTTCCCGCAAATCAAGAAAGAAATAGAGCCAAATCGTAGCAAAATCCAGCTTTATTGTCGCCAAGTATTTATCACAGATGAGGTAAAAGACATCGTGCCTGACTATCTCATGTTATTGCAAGGTGTAATTGATTCCCCAGATATTCCATTAAACGTGTCTCGTAGCTATTTGCAAAGTGATGCAAATGTGAAAAAAATCAGTAGTTATATCAGCCGTAAGGTTGCCGATAAATTGCAAGAAATTTTCCGTGATGACCGCCCTAATTTTGAGGCAAAATGGAAAGATATTTCTTTGTTTGTAAAATATGGCATGATTGCAGATGAGAAGTTTTATGAGCGTGCAGAGAAGTTTTTTGTAGTAGAAAATACAGAACATAAATTCTTCACGATGGAAGAGTACAAGGATTTTGTGGCACACGCACAAACTGATAAAGATGGCAAACTCGTTCACTTGTATTCTAATAATCCAGATCAACAAGATTTGTTTGTAAAAACGGCAAGGGCAAAAGGCTATGACGTTTTAATTATGGACGGATTTTTGGACAGTCATTTGATTGGCAATTTGGAAAGAAAAGTATCAAACAGCCGTTGGGCGAGAATTGACTCTGACACAGTAGATAAATTAATTCCAAAAGCTGATACAGAAGAAGAAACAAGTACACTTTCGGAAGAAGAAACAACGGGTTTGAAGACGATTTTTGGTACAACTACCACAAATCCAAATGTGGAGTTTCATACACAAGCCCTTGGCGAGGAGCAAATGCCTGTAACCATCATTCGTCCAGAATTTATGCGCCGTATGCAAGAAATGCAGCAAACAGGTGGCGGCATGTATATGGGCTTTTCTATGCCTGAGACCTTAAAAGTGATGATTAATACAACGCACCCACTTGTGAAGGATTTGGCGGTTTCTAAAGATGAAAAAATGGCTCGTCATCTTTACGATTTGGCTTTGCTTGCACAAGATATGTTGAAAGGCAAAGATTTGTCAGAATTTATTCAAAGAACGGTTACTTTGGTGAAATAATGTTGTTTAAGTCCTAAATAAATGAAATGTAAATAAAAATGTTTCGAGTGGTCATTGACTACTCGAAACATTTTTTATTTTTCTATATTTTAGGCACAAAATAAGCTTAAAAATCCCCAAATAAAGGTTTTTCCTCCGTTTTTTCTACGATATTTTCCTCCTTTTCAGGCACTTCTGCTACGATATTTGCAGGTTCTTCAGGCGGCAGCAAACCCATTTGTCTTTTCATTTCCAATAAAAGTTGTTGGGCTGCCATTTTTTGCAATTCCGCCTCAGAATGAACCTGTTCTTGTTTGTTTTGCTGCTCTTTGACAGCATCTGCGGCAAGTTCTGTTTTTGCGTCCATAAAAGCCGTTTGCTGATTAAGTTTTTCAATCCAATCATCAGAATCATCTTCTACTTTCAAGCCTTGGATAGCTTTGAGTAGCGGCTCTTGTTTTTTTAGCTCCTGCACTTTTTCGATAAACTGCTTTCGCTCACGCAAGTCTTTTTTGTATTGCTCTTTGAGCATATTACGATATTCTTCGCTTGTCATAGTATAAAAATAACGGTTTAAGTTCACGCAGATTTTCGCAGACAATGAACGCAGATTTTCGCATATTTGCGAGA
>JAAFHL010000050.1:0-12204 GCA_013298365.1 Bacteroidota bacterium
AAAGTAGGGTATTTACGGCTTCTCTTTGTGCCACTCTTTGCGGATTTGTGGCAAAATCAGCATTATTTTCTATGCCTAATACGTGGCATAAAGCGGCAAATTGCGCATCAGTCCCCACAGCAAGTACCAAAGATTTTTGGTCGGCTGTGCGAAAAATTGTGCCGTAAGGAACGATATTAGGGTGTTCAGAGCCAATTGCTTGCGGAATTTGTTCGGCTACGAGCCAGTTTGCTGCCTGATTTACCAAAGAGGAAATCCCTGCTTCTATCAAAGAAACACTTACTTTTTTGCCTTTTCCTGTTTTCAAAAATTCGATATATGCCAGCAATAAAGCCTCTTTTAATTGATGTGCTGCCAAAACGTCCATCAAGGCTACGGGCATTTTGTAGCGATTTTCTCCTTCACCGTTCATATAGGTAAAGCCCGCTTCTGCTTGAATAATGGCATCAAAAGCCGCCCTTTCTACTGTTTCGCCATAGCCGTTTATCTCGCCACAAATCAATTTTGGGTTGTAAGACATTAAGGTTGCTGCGTCCATACCCAATCGCTCCGCAGAGCCAGGCAAAAATGAGGAGATAACCATATCAGATTTTTTAGCCAACTCATAAATAAAATGCTTGGCTTCCTGGCTTTTTAAGTCTAATGAAATGGATTTTTTGCCCCAATTTACCGCAGAAAAATAGGCAGTAATATCTGTATTTCCTTCTTTTTTGAGTTTCCAACTGCGGGTAACATCGCCTTTTGTAGTGCTATTTTCTACTTTGATGACTTCTGCGCCTAATTCGGCAAAAAACATACCTACCGATGGTCCGGCTAATACACTCGCTAATTCGATAATACGAAGATGTGAAAACATAAGGAGAAAATGGAATGTTGAGCCGACTTAAATATTTGTTCTTTCTATAAATACAAAACTTTTAGCAATCTCATCAAATGCCGCTTCAAATGCGGAAAATTCGCAATCCAAAGCCGTACAAGTTATCATAAATTGTTTTCTATCTCTTACGATAAAATACACTTTTGATTTGCGCAGTTCTTTCTTTTTGAACCAACCCTTTTTTTGAACTTGCACCGTTGTATAGGTTGCCCAATAGGATTTGAACTCATTGATTGTCGTATTTCCCATCTTATCAAAACGAATTTCTTCGGATTTCATCATTTCTTCCATCATCATTAAACTTGTATTGTAACAAGTTTCTAAGTCGGAGGTTTTGGTTCTTACTACTGTAATTTTTACCGTTTCTTGAAAATCTTTTTCATGTTTGATGGGATTCCAAACATTAAAAGGCATTTCTTGGCTCACATATTCTGCTGATTTCCAAGAAGACGGATACATAATTTCAAAATTCAGTTGTTGATTAGCAAATAAAACCTCCTGAGCAGATAGGATATTTATTGCAAAAAGTAATGAGAAAAATGCTGCTGATACTTTCATAAAAATACATGTTGAGGAAGGTATTGAAAAATTGCTTTATTTATTACGTAAAAATCGCATAAATAGTTGAAGATTTGTATTTATTTTTTCAAAAGCATGTATCTTTGTACATAAAGATATCTCTTTGTAAAAAACGGGCTTTATATAAATTGTTACCCGATATATCTTTATCTTAACATATTTATGCTAAAAAAGAGTAATTCATAATTCATAATTCATTTTTAATCTATAAAAATAAGATGCTAAAATACTTTTTGACTACACTTTTTACAGGAATTGTAGCTTTTTCTTATCAGTCTTTGCTTTTCTACAAGCCAAATCCCACGCATATAGAAGATAGAAAATATCGTGCCATGGTCGTTTGTGCGCACCCCGAAGCCGCAAAAGTGGGGCAGAAAATCTTGGAAAAAGGGGGAAATGCGCTTGATGCTGCTGTTGCGGTTCAATATGCCCTAGCGGTTGTTTTTCCCGTTGCGGGCAATTTAGGTGGCGGTGGATTTATGGTAATGCGCCGCAAAGATGGCAATGTATTGAGTTTAGATTATCGAGAAAAAGCACCTGCTGCGGCTACAAAAGACATGTATTTAGACAAAGATAAAAATGTGATTCCTGATTTGAGTCTGTATGGACATTTGGCTGCGGGTATGCCTGGTTCTGTGGCGGGCATTTTTGAGTCTCATGCTAAATTGGGAAAATTGCCGATGAAAACACTCATTCAACCTGCAATTGACTTGGCAGAAAAAGGCTTTCCCCTTACCCGCAAAGATGCGGAAATGCTCAATAATATACGAGAAAAATTTAAAAAATATAATACCGTAGGAAATGCGTTTTTGGCAGATACTTTTATTGCAGGAAAATTATTTAAGCAGCCGGATTTGGCACGCACTTTACGCTTGATTAGAGACAAAGGAAAAGCAGGGTTTTATGAAGGTGAAACAGCCGATAAAGTCGTGGCAGAAATGCGCAGAGGGGAAGGGATTATGACCTATCAAGACCTCAAAAATTATGAAGCAAAATGGCGTGAACCTATTCAAAATACCTATAAAGGTTATGAGATAACGAGTATGGCACCTCCTTCGAGTGGCGGTGTTGCGCTGGTACAATTACTCAAAATGATAGAACCTTATCCGATTGCCAAAAATGGACAGCACAGCCCCGAAGTAACGCATTTGATGGTAGAAGCAGAAAGAAGAGCTTATGCTGATAGGGCTAAACATTTGGGAGACAAGGATTTCTACCCTGTTCCTGTTCAGGGTTTGCTCAAAAACGACTATCTTACAAGCCGAATGAAAGACTATAATCCTACAAAAGCAACGCCTTCAACTGCAATTGAAGCAGGAATACCGATTGCCAAAGAACATGAGGAAACAACGCATCTTTCGGTGATAGATATGGAGGGAAATGCGGTTTCGGTAACCACAACCTTAAATAATAGCTTTGGGAGTGCCGTAGTTGTAGGTGGGGCTGGTTTTATTTTGAATGATGAAATGGACGATTTTTCAGCTAAACCAGGCGTTCCCAACTTTTATGGCTTAATTGGTTCGGAGGCAAATGCGATTCAACCCGAAAAACGCATGTTGAGTTCTATGACTCCCACAATTGTGAGCAAAGATGGCAAATTATTTATGGTTGTAGGCACGCCTGGCGGTTCTACCATTATTACTTCTGTTTTTCAAACAATTATAAACGTTATAGAACATGGCATGACCATGCAGAAAGCGGTGGCAAGCCCTCGTTTTCATCATCAATGGCTGCCCGACAAAATCATGTATGAGAAAGGAACTTTTACTCCCGAACAAATTCAAACTTTACAAAAAATGGGGCATACTTTGGAGCAAAGACCTGGACCTTCGGGCAGAGTTGATGCGATTTTGGTAAAAAAAGATGGCTTTTTGCAAGGAGGTGCAGACCCTCGTGGCGATGATATGTGGCTTGGGGTAGAGTGATTAATGCACGTTGCGAATGGCGTTCAGTAGTGGCGATTCTCCAGAATCGCCGCTAACAGAGAAGGGGCTATGTCTGTTATGTAATCCCGTATAAAAGGCTTTTTGCTTAGATAAAACAAGTTTTACGGCTTAGTAACTGCGATTTTGGAGAATCGCAATACGGTAAAGAGAGCTTATTGAGCCTGTCGAAATATCTTCTCCATAGCCGTCAAGCTAAAAAAATATCATTTTTTTGATATGTTATATTATGCCCCAGTTTTGTGTTGCCACCAAACCGGGGAAATTCGTACTTTATTTTATCAGCATTACTTACATTAATTAATGTCTTCAACATCTCCATCTTTTTAAGTCAAACCCTACTTTATGAAAGTGTACATACACAAGATGTTATCATTTTTTATCTTGGCACTTCTACTTTCTCCATAATACGTTTTATCACATCATCAGCCGAGAAACCTTCCATCTCTTTTTCGGGCGTAAGAATGATTCTATGACGCAAAATGGGTAATGCCATAAATTTGACATCTTCGGGCGTAATGAAATCCCTTCCACGCATCACTGCAAGGGCTTTTGCTGCAGACATCAAATAAATAGACGCACGAGGAGATGCACCTAAGAAAATGTCCCCACTTCTACGGGTTTCTTGAATAATATTGGCGATATACTGAAAAAGTTTTGGCTCAACATGCACATCTTGAATAATGTCTCGAAAAGACTCGATTTGTGCTACTGTCAAAACAGGTTGCAATACATTCAAATCATTGAAGCCTTTGCGTGCATGTAATCCCTGTAAAATGCTCACTTCTTCTTCTACGGAAGGATATGAGATTTCTATTTTGAACAAAAACCTATCTAATTGCGCCTCTGGCAAACGATAAGTTCCTTCTTGTTCCACAGGATTTTGCGTAGCAACTACCATAAAAGGCGGTGGCATCAAATACGTTTTGCCATCAATCGTGATTTGTCTTTCTTCCATGACCTCAAACAAAGCCGATTGCGTTTTTGCAGGCGCACGATTGATTTCGTCTATGAGGACAATATTCGAGAAAATAGGACCTTGCCTAAATTCAAAATCGCTGGTTTTTGTATTGAAAACAGAAGTCCCCAAAACATCAGAAGGCATCAAGTCAGGAGTGAACTGAATCCGAGAGAAATCCGTATTAATGGTTCTTGCTAAAATTTTGGCTGTCAAGGTTTTAGCAACGCCAGGTACACCTTCTATCAAGACATGTCCATCTGCTAAAATCGCCGCAATAATCAAATCTA
This sequence comes from Bacteroidota bacterium, assembly GCA_013298365.1. GTDB lineage: Bacteria > Bacteroidota > Bacteroidia > J057 > J057 > JAAFHL01. Next base: position 4,648 of record JAAFHL010000050.1, read on the forward strand.
TTGCCGCATGTTGCCCTACAATAATCTTTGCAAATTCTGCCTTTACCTTTTCTACGGCATCAAGGACTTGTGATACATCAAGGCGTGTGTTAAAGTTTTCCATGTATGTTTTTTGTGTTTCTCGCTGATTAGCGCAGATAAAAGAACGCAGATTTTTGGAGATATAGGTGTTTTTATACTAAGTAATTTTATTCCAATTTATTTACATACTGAATTTGCCTAACTTTGGGCGTTTGATAAAAAATGCTAAAATGCAAATTACTATCTGGGTTGATAGATTTTGCATGAAAGTACAAACTATTCGACCTAACAGATTCATATTCAATTTCTTGTAAATTATCAAGTTTAAATGTCCCTTTATCTAATTCTTTGGCAAAAACTAATTTATTATTTTTTGTGAGTTTGATTTCCCAAGTAGGCTCTTTTGCAATGAACTTTGATATTTTCAACAGATAATTTTCATTATACATGGCAATTTCTTTTTCAGTAACAAAGGTATCAATGGCTTCCTTAGTACTTATCATTACATTTTGTTTATTTTCATCTTTGCAAGCAAACAAAAAAAGAAGAACTATGCACGAAAAAAAACTAAGCGTTTGGTTTATCGTCATTTTAAGCTAAATTTAAGGTAAAACTTTACAAATAAAGTTGAATAATCTGATGAAAAACGCCCAAAATTTTCGGCAAATTGTCCAAATAATAATTTTCGTTGTCTATAAAAATTTGTGCTTTTTCTAATCGCAAAAATTTCCACACATCACCTGTTACAGCGCAACCATAAATATATGGAATATCTTTGCCTTCTTGCTCATTAAAACGTTGTGCTGCATACATTTGTGCGATACACTGGGCTTGTCCGTATTCAAAATTTTCATCTTTCGCCTCTACTAAAGTAATGATAGGTGCTTGCATGACATTTTTTTTTGCATGTTTCGCAAAGAAAAAATCACATTCTCCAGACAAATCTCTCTCTGTATCTACAGGCAAATCCTCTCCTGAAAAAAGCGTAATTTGACTTTCATATTGCAAAGCAATTTCTGACAAAATGGGGGAAATGATGCGTTCCGATTTACTCTTTTCATTGGTCAAAGGCATTCTTTTTGCCATTGACAAAGCCTCCACAAGCCATGCAGAGGGCTGCACAAGGTTTATATTGGGAAAAAGATTGACATCTATTTCTTCCAAAGCCAATTTTTTGAGTGTTTGACGTAAACTTTTATAATTGCTATATCCCATAATTTATTTTGCCAAGGTATAAAAATCGTCCATTCGATTAGAAAGAGCCAACAAATCATCTTCTTTAATGGCATCTCTATTCCGAATCGCCATAATCCAGGTAAATAATTCATTGATTTTTGCCGTTTCTACGCCGCTTTTATGCGCCAACAAATCACAAAATTCCTTGTCTAATTCTTGTGTACGCATATAATATTTGTTGCGAATATACTCCAAAAAGTAACGAATTTTCTTTTCAGCAATATTTTTATGGTCTTGACTTTGAAAATAAAGCCTTCCTATCGTTTCTGTAAACGCTAAGGTGCTATTTTGTGGTGCAGCAATCGCAGGAATAATGCGCTGACGGCGTTTCATTTCAAAAATGGTATAAAGAATTGCGGTAATTATCACCATCCAAAAAGCGGTATAAAGAGACGGTTCACTTTTGATAAAACGCATAATCTCACTTTGCCCTTCGGCAATACGCGCCAAATTATCTACCTTATAATATTCGTCCCATATAATACGGCTACTTTGAGGCAAATGTGAGAAGACAGATGCGCCAACTGCTGCTCCATCTTTTGATGTTTTGAGTAAATGATAGTTTGTAAACAACAAAGGATGGCTACATACATACAAATCGCCCCCATTATCGGTTTCAAATTTTATCAAAATCGGTTTTCCATCAGTATTTTTTGCCAATACCAAGGCTTTTGTGGTATCAAATGTTGAAAAATATACATCAAAATCATCTGGTCTTAGCCGATATTTTTTGCCATTTGCGAGGGTAGAATCTGCAAAATAGCGGGTCAAAGTGTCTTTCTGCAAACTTACTTCATAGCTTGTATTGATATTATATTTCTCTTGAAAACTTGTGCCTAATTCTTGTGCAGCAATAAATACATCATTTCCATGATTGATAAATGCTGTAAGTTGCTCAATATCCTCATTCCCAGGCAAAAAGCTGGAATTAATAAAAATATACGCATAACTTACATCAAGCGAACTTTGCTGTTCTGCATATAAGTCATTATAATAGGTATTTAACACATATTCACTTATCGTTTTCTTGCTGATAGCGACTTTCGATTCAGGAAATAAATCCTTCATGCGCTCATAAACGGTATAGCTTCCATACGCTCGTGTACTGTTTTTGGAAAAAGAAGGTTTCCATTTTTTTGGGTCTAAATCTGAATTTTCATCGCTAAGACTACCTAATGCCCCAAAAAGCAAGAGAAAAGCGACAAGTCCGCCAATGATAAAAATATATTTTTGCATTTGAATGATTAATTTTTCCTACCAATTTTTCCTTGAAAATCTTGAAAAGCGGCGGCTGTTTGTAAATAAGTTTGTTCGTTTATGGGAAATTCTCCGTAGAAAATATATTCAAACATGCGGGTGATGTCCATAAAAGGACGGCGCAAAGGTGAATTTTGCATTTCGTAGAGATATTCTTGATTGGTTTTATTGGGTTTCCATTGAATGATATTGTTCAAGGTCAAGGATTTAAGCGATTCTAAATACAAAATTTGAACTGCCTTTTTATAATTTCCTGCTTTTACCGCCTCCATCAAATATTTTTCAAAATCTGTCATTAAAATGTCTGTGGTAACTTCCTTGAAGTCAAAACTAAGTGGGTCAGCCGATTTTGCTATCACATTACGGATACGCATTTTGAAAATTCCCCAAATAATAAGCAAAAAAGCCAATATTGCAATACCATACACAATAACATTACCCACAGTATCCATCGTTTTTGCAGATGGTACAGCAGCACTCAGCCATTTCCCAATGTTTTTCAACATTTTTGTGAACCAACTCGGTGCAGCTTCTTCCTGCCTGACTTTGTCATATTGAAAACGTTTTTCTTGACGATATTCCGCCAATTTTGTGCTATCATAACTTCGCAAAGACACTTTTTCCGCCTCGGCTTTCACAAATTCGATTTGATGTCTATCGTTATCATAAGTTTCTTGTGCAGGGAGGTTTACACAAGCGTAGCAAAACAGTAGAAAAAGGAAAATATGTCGCATATTGAGTTTTGTTGAATGTTGTGTGAAAAAATCGTAATTTTGTAGCAAATATAAAATTATTCTTTTTATATCGCAAAATAATTATTTTTCGGCTTACACTTATACGGATTTTTTACCGTTTAGTTTGTTTCAAAAAGCAGAAAAAATAAGCAATAAATGCCTATATTTGTCCACGTTTAGCATAAAACTTTATGAAAATCAATCGTTTCAATGTCAGAGTATATGGCATTTGTATCGAAAATAACTGCCTACTTATCACAGATGAAATCAGAGGGGGCATGAAAATGACGAAATTGCCTGGTGGCGGTTTGGAGTTTGGAGAAGGCATACATGATGCCCTTGTGCGAGAATTTGAGGAGGAAATGGGGATTTTGGTCGAAGTAGGCGATATTTTTTATGTAAATCCTTTTTTAGAAGTCTCCACTTTCACACCTTCAAACCAAGTAATTGCCATGTTTTATTGGGTAAAATTATTGGAACGCCCCGAAGATGCCATTTTTTCGGATAAGCCCTTTGATTTTGAGGAGCTTGAAGGTATGCAAAAATTTCGTTGGTTTCCTTTGGAAAAACTGAGCGATGAAATGATGACTTTTAATACCGATAAAGGTATGGTAGCGAGGTTACAGGCGTTTTTAGCTTCTCAAAAATAGATTAAACAGATAAAATTTCACTTTTTTGTGTCATTTGTATTTTATATACGTCTTATTTATTATCGGAGAAAAATCTGTGGGGGAAAACATATTTTATTCATGAAATCAATCTATTTTCTTCTTTTAGGGCTAATTCAGCTTAGTGCCTTTGCGCAAAAGCCCATGCTTTGCGCACGTATCGAAGGTTTGTGGCATTTTTATGATACAAATGGCAAGGAAATGTTTGAGGCAAATACTGTAAGGGCTACATTGCCGCAGGGGTGGGTCAATGGCTGTGTGTCTGTGTTGCAAGTAACAAATGCTATGCCTGATAGCAGTCAAAGTATTGTTCCTGTTTTTAGTAGGGTTTTGTTAGATACAAAAGGTAAAGTTGTTTTTGAACCCAAAGTTACAGTCCCTTATCGTATTATTACGCCTGTTGATGCTGCAGGTTATGCTCTTTTGACAAATATGGAAACAGGTGAATTTATGCTATGTGATAAAACTGGAGAAGTTGTGGATTTTCCAAGCAATGCAACAAATATAAATTATAAGAAAGAAGGTTTGATTGAGTTTGTAGCAAAGGAAGATTCTGTAAATGAAGACGTTAGCCCTTTTAAGACTTTATATGATATGAAACAAAAAAAGGCGTTATTTAGAGGGAAATGGGAGTTCTTGGGTGATTTTCATAATGGAATTGCTTTCATAAATGATACCTTGCATCGTTTGGGTGCAATTAATAGGAAGGGCGAAATCCTTGTTCCTACTCGTTACAAATGTCCTTTAGATGATGAATATATGTTTATGACAGAAATAGAAACAGAATACTTTATTCTTATGGATAGTTCAGACGAGTATGTTATTTTTAATAAAAATGGTAAACAACTTGGCGACAAATCCTTTGCTCAACAACCCGTTATAAGCAGTAATTTTATTTCGGTTTGGGACGATGAAAAAGAATGGTATATTATTGATAATAAAGGAAATATCGTTGCTCCGCATTTGTGGAAAAATAATCAAAATACAGAAGGTTTTAATGCACTTGGTATTGCAGCGATTTCACAAGATGAATTATATGCCATTATCAATCCAAAAGGGGAGCAAATTGTGGGTTTTGACAAAGGTTATAAATATGCGCTTACTTCTCCTTCCAGTATTTTTCTTTCTAAAGATGAAGAAGAATGGGACGTTTTTAATGCAAAAGGGAAAATTATTCGCAGCATTTCTGCGGTTTCGATGCTGCCTTTTGGCAACAATCACTACACGCAATTTTCGCTACAAGAGCAAAATGGCTTGATGTCAGATGATGGAAAAGTAGTAATTCCTTTGGGAAATTATGCGTTTTCGACCATTTGTGATGATTTTTTTGAGACTAAAGAAACAGTTGGCGACAATATTATATATCAATATTGGAATCCTTTGGGCAAAATGGTCTTAAAAAATCCTATTCAAGATATGGGGGCAGATTGGATTATTCCTGTGCAGCCAGAGGCAAAATGTTACGTTCCTTTTTGAGCAAATATTATATTGACACACAGTTTCACAAAAGTTTGTTGAGCGGAGTCGAAACAAACTTTTGTGAAAATCTACATAAGAAACGAGTGAAAAATAAAATAACCATTCTGCAAGAATCCATAAAAGCGAAGTGTTTAAGTATCAGTTTTCTAGATTCTTACAGAATGGACAACCTTAACAACTTATTTTTCACGCTTTCATAAAACGAAATTCGCCTATTCTTCATTTATCATTTTCCACAAAATATCTTTCAATTTATTCGTATTTGTTTGTGTAATCGCTGAAATAAACAAATAAGGAACTTTCAATTTCTTAACCGTTTTTCCCAATTCTTTTTCCAGCTCTTTGTCCAACAAATCCGATTTTGTGATTGCCAATAAACGAGGTTTATCCATCAATTCAGGGTTGAATTGTTGGATTTCATTGAGCAAAATGTCATATTCTTTACAAATATCATCGCAATCGCCTGCTATCATAAACAATAACACACTGTTTCGCTCGATATGTCGCAAAAATTGAACACCAAGTCCTTTGCCTTCCGATGCACCTTCGATAATACCTGGAATATCTGCCATCACAAAAGACTGAAAATCTTTGTAGCGGACAATGCCCAAATTAGGTACTAAGGTGGTAAAAGGATAGTCCGCAATCTTGGGTTTTGCTTCGCTTAATACCGAAAGCAAAGTAGATTTTCCTGCATTGGGGAAACCCACAAGTCCCACATCTGCCAAGACTTTTAATTCCATAACAACAGTACGCTCCAATGGTTCACCCCCAGGTTGTGCAAAATCAGGTGCTTGATGCGTGGCTGTTTTGAAAAAAGTGTTGCCTTTTCCACCCCTACCGCCTTTCAAAATCATCAATTCTTGACCTTCATCGGTGATTTCACCAATGATTTCATCGGTTTCTGAATCTATCAAAATAGTTCCTAAAGGCACATCTAAGACAATATTTGCGCCATTTTTGCCTTTTTTATTATTATCTTGTCCATTTCCAGCATCTTCTGCGGTAATATATTTTCGATATTTTAGGTCCAATAATGTCCAAAGTTGTCTATTTCCTTTGACAAAAATGCTTCCACCTTCGCCACCGTCACCACCATTAGGTCCTCCCTTTGGTACAAATTTTTCTCTACGCCAAGATACTGCTCCATTGCCGCCTTTGCCGCTTTTGAAGTATATTTTTACGTAATCTACAAATGGGTGTATTGCCATATATTATAATGTTTATCTCCTGTTAAATATATCAAATAAATCGCTCATATCAAGCTCGTCATCTTGGAGTTGAAATCCCATGACATATTCCTTAAAGCTACTCCAATCTTTCAAATATCTCATTTGTATCTCAAATCCGTTTGCCATTTCTAATTTTTGCTTTGCCTCTGACTTCATTTTTTTCTCGGTGCGCAAAGATTGTGTCGCATTATAATACACACCATACGGATGCCCATTGTATCGAGGGTCAAGTCCGTTTAATTTGTATTTCAGTTCTGCAAGTTGGTCTTTGAGGATTTTGTTGTAGTATTTCAACGTCTCATCAGACGTTTTGGAAAGGGCTTCTTCTTTTTCCTGAAAGAGCCTAATTTGTAATTCCAAAAGTCCCAAAAAATCCTCATTTGCATAAGCAGCATTTGCTTCTTGCAAAATAGCCGTTTTCTTTTCCCTTTCTTGCTCGTCTTGCTCTTGGTCGGGGTGGAAATTTTTGACCAATTCCAAGTAAATTTTCTTACTAGTTTGTGTCAATTTTTTTTCTGCCTCCTTTGTTTTTTCTTCTTTTTCGAGTTGTTTTGCTGTTTTTTTGCGATTTGCCGCCCTTTCAGCCGCTGTAGCCGCATCTTCTTCTTGCATTGCACGCATTTTTTCTTGCAGCAAGGCAGGATTCTCCAATTCTTCTGCGGTAATTTCTATGTCTATACCAAACATTTTCCCCATCATCTCATTTATCATGCCCATCGAAGCCTCTTTTTGTTCGGCAAAGGAAACCTGATTGTATTTGTCATGCAAGCGTACTAAGTCTTCGTCATTCCCATCGGCTATCATTGCTGTCAAACCCTCGAGCATAACCGCCTCAAATTTTTCATACTGTTTTTTAGAAAGTTTTTCTATAAACGGACTTGAATCTAAGGAAATAAGCATTTTTTTCTGTGCCGCCATCAATTTATCATG
>JAAFHL010000050.1:12214-16663 GCA_013298365.1 Bacteroidota bacterium
CTTTGCCAACAACCATTGATTCACTTCTTTGAGATGCTCAAAAGATTCTTTTGCCGCTTTTATATTTTTGATATAATTGTTAAAGGCTTTTTGTTCCTTTGTGAGTTCTTTGTCTGAATGTTCAGATTTTACAATTTTGGGCATATTTATGCAGAAAAATGGCTAAGTACGCCTTCGATTCGCTCAAAAATACTATCGAGGCTACCTACACCATCTATTTGATATAATTTGTGTTGGTTTTGATAAAAACTTGCAACAGGCAAGGTTTTCTTCATATATTCGTTAAAGCGGTTGCGAATTGCGGTTTCATTGTCGTCTGCACGTCCAGAAGTTTGCCCTCTTTTGATGAGGCGGCTTACCAATTCATCTTCGGGAACGGTGAGGCTTACCATACAAGAAATCGCTGTCTCTTTTTGTGCAAGCATTTCATCTAAGGCTTGTGCCTGTGGAATTGTGCGAGGAAAGCCATCAAAAATAAAGCCTTTTGCTGCCAAATTAGCATCTATTTTGTTGCTAATCATCTGAATAACTACTTCGTCAGGCACAAGGTCGCCTTTGTCCATGATTTGTTTTGCATACTTGCCCAATTCTGTGCCTCCTGCTATCTCTGCACGCAAAATATCTCCGGTAGAAAGATGAACTAATGAATACTTCTCAATAAGTGATTGAGATTGAGTGCCTTTGCCTGCACCAGGAGGTCCAAATAAAACGATATTAAGCATAATGATGAGTTATGAATGTATGAAAAATAACCTAAGTTCGTTTGAAATAAAATTCCTACGTTTATCTGCGGGACAAAGGTAGGCATTTTTAGGACAAAAAAAACACGCAAATAACTGAAGTCTCAATTATTTACGTGCTATTTGCGGTCCGGACGGGACTCGAACCCGCGACCTCCGCCGTGACAGGGCGGCATTCTAACCAACTGAACTACCGGACCAACTTCCCTTTGGAATTGTGATACAAAGGTAGGGGCTTTTTTTGAGACTACCAAATTTTTTACTAAAAAAAAGCATCTTTTTTTCAAAATAACGAAGCTACAAACGCTATTTTATTGGTTTTGAGGCTTGTATTTAGTGAAAAAAAATCTTGCCCTAATGAAAAAAATGCTGCAATAAGATTGAATGTGTTCATTTCTGTCAATATTTAGTATTTTAAATGACATACTTTTGCCAATTTCTTTTTTCCAAATTACGAACATTAACGCTATCCTTTAATGTTTTCAAGTATTTTGCCAGCATTAACAATTCATTATCTGTGGAATCGCCCAAATATTCTTGGGGGTGAATTGCATTTCCATAATTCAATTTTGATTTATGCGGCGTGTCATCTACTATCAAAATTCGCGCTAGCATATATCCTTTGTTTTTTAATTTTTTCAACGGCTTGATATAGTCATAATGATTAAAACTATCATAATAGACATATTTATCTGCTTCAAAATTTAGTTTATATGTGCAACGACTTCTTCCCCAAACAAATTCTAATTCAATCTCGGGCGGCACTATAAGATTCACTATTTCTTTTACGTAATCATCAGAAGCAGAAGACCAAATAGCTAATAAAAAATCTTCTTTTAATTGTATCAGAAATTCTGCTAAATTTGGACGTTTATAAATATAGTAATTAAATAGCTCTATATCAGCCGCCCTATTTAGTTTATCCCGACTTGCAAATATTAACGTTTCATCAATATCTAATATAAGCAAGGTTTTATGTTCATTTTTATAGCCCATTTCTTATGTTTTTTATTGTATTGAACAAATGCCTTGACAATAATTATGTTAAGCAGCTTCATTAAAAAAAAATCTTACACCTTCCTTCCTGCAATCTCCTCCAAATATGCAGCAATTACAGCAAAACGATTGTCAGGAATCTCTGCCAATAATTCTTTTGCCATTTCTCTTGCCTGCCCAAAATAAGATTCTATTGCGGTTTCTGTATGTTTACGAATTTCCAATTCTTCATAAATTGCCAATACACCAGCCACTTTTCCCGCAGTATTTTCTGTTTCGTTTAACAGTTGATTTAATATGATAAGCTGCTGTGGATTCGCATTTTCTAAAGCGGTAAGCAGCAGAAAAGTTTTTTTATTTTCGATAATATCACCTCCAACTTGTTTGCCAAAATTTGCGGGCGGATATGCGTCCATCAAATCGTCTTGTAGCTGAAAGGCAATTCCTGCTAATTCCCCAAAACGATACATTTTTTGACTCAAAGCCTTGTCTGCCCCACCCGCTAAAGCACCGATTTGCAAAGATGCGCCAATCAAAACGGAGGTTTTTTTGCGAATCATTTCAATATATTGTGAAATATGGATATTTTCTTCCAATGCAAAATCCATATCTTCCATTTGCCCCTCACACACCGCAACAGCTGCCTGCGAAAATGCCAATGCCAAACTGCCCGCAGCTTGCGGAAAACTTTCTACAATCCATTGCATAGATAAGGCAAACATGGTATCCCCTGACAAAATACCCACATTTGCGTCCCATTTTTCATGCACAGTAGGCTCACCTCTGCGAGTAGGTGCATTGTCCATGATATCGTCATGCACAAGCGTAAAATTGTGGAACATTTCCAAGGCTGCCCCTAATTTCAGGGCATTTTGTGCCGCTTCACCCGAAGCAACATAATAAGCAAGTTGTGTGAGAATGGCACGAATACGTTTGCCTTTGAGGGCTAAAATATATCGAATAGGTGCATACAATCTTTCGGGTGAATGTTGAATATCAGCACATTGCTGAAAGTAAGCATCTATATCTTCTCTAAGTTGGTTGAATGATGTCATTATCTTGTGTTTTGTCGGGCAAAAATACGGAAATAATCTTTATTTTTTCTCATAATTTTCGGTGCGCAGTCGCTTTCCTTTTGTATCCCAATAACTCCAAATGCCAAATTTTTTCCCAAATTGAAACATTCCTTGTATAGCAGGTAGCCCATTTTCATGCCATTCTTGGTATCTTCCGCACATTTTTCCATTGGCATAAAAGCCTATTTTTTTGAGATAGCCTGAAGCATACCACTCTCTAATCGTGCCATCTGGCTTGTCATTTAGGAAGTAATAATGGCTTTTTTTTACGCCATTTTCATACCATTCTATTTTTTCTCCATTCAATACATTTTTGAGAAAACCTTTGGTAAAGTGTATTTCTGTCTTGGGTTTGCCATTTGTGTACCACGTTTTCCTTTCAATAAAGCTATCTTTTACGATTACTTCTTGCATCAGTACACGACTGTTTTCTCCATAAACAATGGTTCTTCCCTGCTCTTTTTCGGTTGTTCCTGCTGTATTTTGTGTAGTGTCTTGTTGCATATAATAGATAAAAAATAGCACTAATGTACTCAATATGAGTATAAACCATATTGCCCATTTGCGGCTTTCTGTATGATTGTGGATTGGTGTCATATACTTACTGTATCAAAAAGTATGCTAAAAAATATATTATATAATAATAAATTATTTCATAAAAATAAAGATAAAATTATTATTGATAAAAGTTTATTATATTATCACTACTATTTATTAAATATGTATTTTATTTAAAATTAAATAGTATGTTAAGTGTAATGTTTTATTTTTAAGCAAATTTTGTTATAATAAGTGTTCTTTTGCACCCTTATTATAACTTGTCGTATATTAGCGACATATTTACCAAGTAGTTGTAGCATTTTGATATGGTACAAAATAAAATAGGCGTATTATTTGAATGAGTATATACACAATGAGCGTAAAACAAGAAAAAGTAGTCACTTTTGTAACAACATTCACTTTTTTGCTATCTTTGCAAATCGTAAGGATAGGATATGTTTGCAAAAACACTTATTATTCATTATTCAAAATGCTTAATACCATAAAAGTATGAAAAATAAAATGGTAATTTATAATGCTCGAACTACTGGCTTTTTCTTTCTTTTGGCTTTTTCATGGAGTTAATGGGCAAAGAATGGAGCATGTATCTACTGGGACTGGGGGGATTATGGGAAATAACTTTTGGTATTTGGTTAGTGATAACAAAAGCAATAAAGCAAATGGACAGATGACAACATGAGTTTATATAAATGACAATCCATAACTTACACAAAAATGAGTGATGCTAACAGAACGAATCGCCAAAAAGTAGCAGCCGAAACCTTGCACATTTTGGCAGAAAAAAATATATCAATTCCAAAGGGGAAACTGCGATTATCCTGAATCGCAGCTAATAACGCAGAAAACATACTTTACCTGACCGAAAAGGCTTTTATTGGGCTATATAATGCACTTAGGCTTCTCTTTGTTAGTGGCGATTCTGGAGAATCGCCACTACGAAACGCCATTCGTAATTAATGTAAGTTGCGTATTGTTTTTAGCGTACTGCGATTCTCCAGAATCGCAGGCTATAGACAAAACATGTATGCTTAATGGTTTACTTTTTTATGCGATTCTGGAGAATCGCAGTACGAACA
>JAAFHL010000506.1 GCA_013298365.1 Bacteroidota bacterium
CCGCCCAAAGGACCTTGTCCGTTAAAAAGCAATTCATTTGCTGTAAACCACTCACCCAAAGATCTTGAATTAAAAAATTCAGGTGTAAGTGCATCTGTATTTACCCAATCAGTGCCATTTGCTGCCATACCTAATGCTGCACGTACTTGCTTATCAAAGTTTGTTTGCAAAGTAGGGTCATACGCCACAGGCAAATTGATAGTATCTTGGAACTCACCATTTGATACAACGGGCGTAGGATTTGACCTATCTAAACCTTGTAACTGACGATTTGTCAATAGACGAGCAAATGTCCAAAGACTTGTTGCGCCTAAGTTGTAGTCTCTCTCCACCCTTTGCTCAAACTCAAAACCTACTTTCAAATTGTGTTTTCCAATCTCTGCTGTTGCTTGTCCTGTTAAACGGAACTGCTCTTGACTACGCTTACGATAACCGCCGGCTTGCGCACCTGTACCTGTAAAGAGTGAATAGATTTGTCTTGCACCTGAACCATTCAAATTACCATTAAAAAATGACAATAAAAAGGGATTTTGCAAGTCATTCAAAGTAACACCCGCATCAGGAATGAAAATACCTTGATTTTTGGTATAGTCAAAAATATAATCATTTGCATTTGCAAATACTTCATTCCTTGTACCTGTTCTATCATACGTCAAGTTACGGAAACCATACGCTGCTGTTTCCCAATATGGGCTTGATGAATAAGGACTTCCCGTAGGGTCGTTTACATACGTATAAATTGGAACTCTGTCATAGTCAAATTTACCTACATAACCATAATCCCACAAGTTATTCAAATAATCTCTGTTGCGGAAAGTACGACCAAAACCAGAGTAATCTGCTTGTAATACATAATAAAAGTTTTTCACAGCAGAATTTGGGCTTGTTTTGAACTGTTGTTGAAAACGCAACCAACCTCTGTAAGAGCCACCTGTGTATAAACTTCCTGCATTAGGAGAAAGAAGTTGATTTCTCAAATTCCAACCGCCATCAGAGTTACTGTTAATATTTTCAAAAGAACCACCCAATTTTACCGAAATATTATTGGTAGGCTGAAAATCTAAACGAGCCAAACCACGAATACGGGTATCTTGATTCATGATTTTGGTTTTCACCGTTTGCAAATCAGCCGTTTCAAGAAAGTTTGCACGATTCACAAAGTTTTGACGTTGTGGGTCATACACTACAGGATTTGTTTGATAGTCAGCCAATTTATTAGGGTCTAACTTATACAAACCAAACGCAGCAGGGTCATTGTCTCTGTTGAAATCATACTCTCCTGAAGCAAAGAAACCTAAAATAGTACGTTTGTACTTTAAAGAATCTTTTTCATCAAACTTCACCATTTTGGTCCAAAGTGGTCCTGACACATTTACAGCAGCCAAGTTTTTGCCATAAGCGTCCAACAACTCGCTTGTTACCAACTCTCCGCCCCCTGAAATCTGTGGTGAAGGCTGTGCGGTTGTGATAGAGATAACCCCACCTGTAAAGTCACCAAACTCCGCAGGTGTACCACCTGTCATTACTTGCATTTGACCAATCGCAGATTGTGGAATGCTGGGCGTACCCCGTACTTTTACCCCGTCAATCACGTACTGCGTACCGCCATCACGTGCGCCCCTAAATGAAATCGAAAAATCGCCCTCATCAGATTGATACACACCTGCAACCGTTGCTGCTGCTGCATTAATGTTACGAGTAGCTTTGTTTTTCACCTGGTCGTTATCAAAAATACCGCCTTGTGCATTCGGGTCTTCTTCATACGGAGGATGTTTAAATCCTGTTATGACGACTTCCTTAGTTGTAACATTTTGCTTTTGCTTCAAGCTAAAATCCACTTTTCGAGTTGCCCCAGAAATAACAGGAATCCCCGTTTGTTTTTCACCAAACTCTAAGTAAACGACCTCCAAATCATACGTTCCGGGGTCTACAGGCTGAATACTATATTCGCCTTTGTCATCAGATATAGCTCCGTTTACTATATCCTCTCCAACATACAGTCGGATTTCCGCACCATTAGCAGGTAACCCTTTGTCGTCGAAGACAAAGGGTTACCTGCAAACCGCACCATTAGCAGGTAACCCTTTGTCGTCGAAGACTCGACCGGAGATTTTACCTTGTTGAGCAAGGATAATCTGCACAATCGCTAAGAAAGATAATGTGAATAAATACAGTCGTCGTAACATATTGCTCGATAGGCTTAATATTTACAGTGAATAGATATATTTGAAAATTGTCGTAAATTAGGGAGACTATCTGTATATCTCCAAATATTTTATTTCCCCAATTTACCCGAAATTCCTTAATTGATTTATTATGAGTTTATTATATTTTGAAAAAAAAATTCTACTACATGTTTTTGTTGCATCTTTACTTTTCATTTTCTTTGATTTTGCATTTTTTCTTATTTCCATGTCTCAAAAATAAGGCATATATTAACGACAAAAGTATAAAATAATGTTTTTTGTTACACAGTTTTTGAGGCTATTTTACCAAAATGATTTGAATTAAAACCAATAAAGCCCTTTTTTGTTACATGGTTTTTATTTCTTATCGTAAAAAAGAATATCACTCCGAAAATAAAGATGTTCTTTTTTGCGACAGAAAAAAGTCTTTTTATAACAAAAACTTCGGAAAATTGCCCACTAAGGCGATTTCATTATCAGCAGGTGCTTGAAGATGATTGACATGATAGGCATAAACTTCGTATTTTGATGCAAGCAAAGCCAAATCCTTGTAATAACAATGTGATTTAATATTGGGATAAAAAATTATTTCATTAAATATTCTTACTTTTTTATTTGTAGGATATTTTTCAAAATGACTCATAAACAAATAGGCATTGCCAATATCCCCCGAATAACATAGAATTTCGTCCTCATCTTCAAAAAGATATGCAAAAGTAGGCATACTAGCTGCGTGCATTCCCGTAGTATCTATATAAGAAATGCCTCCACCAGGAAACTGCCACAAAGGGAGAAAATCCGAATAATCTGCGGGATTTTGCTGCGAGAAGCGCAGAAAAGAAAACAACAAATCGCCAAAATCTGCGGTAGAATGCAAGATTTTTGCCCGTTTATGTTCCGCATATTTTTGATGGAAAATCAAGGTAGAAAGACTGCCAACATGGTCGTCATGCAAATGTGTGAGCAAAATATAGTCCATCGCCCCTGCAAGTCCTTTTTCCCGCAAACGTGGATAAACTGTATGTCCACAATCTAATAATATTTTTTTTCCTTTAAAAGTAATCCATGCCGCAGAATTGCCTTGTTCTACATCAAATGCACCACCTGTACCTACAAATTGAATGTCTATCATATATCGAATTGAATGAAGGGGCAAATATATAAGATTTATGTGAAGCTACAAATGTAGGATTTTTGCGATATAGGTTTGTCATAATAAATAAGACCACAAAGTTCACAAAGAAAAACGAACACAAAGTACACAAAATAGCCTATTTTCGATATATCATTGTGTTTATTGTGAATCCTTTGAGAAATTTGTGGTAAAATACAAGCATT
>JAAFHL010000500.1 GCA_013298365.1 Bacteroidota bacterium
GGTGCAATTTTAAAATAATGTAAAAAGTTATTATATTTGTATTCCAATAGTGGAAATGGTCAAATAATATTGAAAAAATGGCGACGAAATTAGAAAAGAAAGTAGAAAATGGGGAAGTATGGTTCCGCCTTCCCATTGATGCGTTAAGCGGCAGTTTCTTAGAGCAAGAAGAATCTATCCAAGAGATGGTGAATGAAATAGGCGGTGAAGCAAGCTGCGAATTGCTAAAAAAATACGACACGAATGGTTCCCCGATAGAAATAGATGGGCTAAAATATACGAGCAAAGGTCTGGAAAAAAAAAAGTATGAGACGTTATACAAAACGATAGAAGTAGAACGTCATGTTTATCAGCACAGTGGGGGTGGTGCAACATATGTTCCGATGGAAGTAGGGATAGGTTTTTATGGTAGTAGTAGCCCGTTGTTGTGTAAAATTGTGAGCATGAAGTATGCGATTATGAGTTCGAGTTTTGTAAAACAGGAAATGCTAATTAGTCATAAACGCTTGATAAGTAATACATTAACTCAACATATAGGAGAACGGATAGGTGTTATTGCACAGGAAAAAGGTTCAGAATGGGAGTATTCGTTACCAGATTTTGAGGAAGATATATGTACCGTGGGTGTGGGCTTAGATGGGACTTGTAGCCCAATAAAGGGAGAAGGTTTTAAGGAAGTGATGTGCGGAAATCTGTCGTATTATAACCAGAATGGGGATAGATTGCATACGACATATGTGGGTCATAGCCCAGAATCTGGGAAAGAATCATTCTATAACTTACTATCAGCGGAAATATCAGAGGCAAAAAAAATGTGTAAAAACGCTAAATTTATCGGCATTGCCGATGGGGCGAGTTCAAACTGGACTTATCTGTCAGGACAAGTAAGTACAGAAATTATTGACTTTTTTCATGTAGCAGAATACGTTTCATCGGTGGCAAAAGAGATGTATAGTAGAAAAGATTACCGCAAAGAATGGCTTGAGGAAAGTTTACATGGGCTCAAACATACAGACGGTTATGCACAAAAAATACTTTTGCAACTAAAAACATGGAAAGAATATGTGCCAAAACCAAGTATTCAAACGGTTTTAGTCAAAACGATTACCTATTTTGAAAACCATATTAACCAAATGGATTATCCTACATATCTGAAAAATGGGTTTCCTATTGGCTCAGGCGTAACAGAATCTGCCTGTAAAACCCTTGTAAAACAACGCTTTAACTTGTCTGGCTCTCAATGGTCGAGACAACAGATGGATAATTTGCTCACTATCAGAGCCTTGATTTTATCCGGAAGGTGGGAACAATTTTGGGGGAAATTGCACCCTAAAATCGCTGCTTAAAAATAACTGTACATTAAATGAAAATTGCACCCTTCAGAAGCATGAAACAAATTAAATATTTTTTGACGCTTATCGCATTTTTAAATATGCTAAACCTGGCAGCACAAACGGTGGTGGGTGATACTATCCCTCATCAAAAACTACCTGTTCAGGCTTTTGCAGCTATGCCTGTTTTTGTGGGGTTTAGTGCAGAAAATGCTTTTCCACACGAAAGAACGTATCGCAATCTTGACCAAGATAAGTTGAATTTGGCGATGAAAAATTGTCAAGTTTATAGTCTTTATGGCGCAATTCCCATTGTGAAAAAGACAAAAGGTTTTGCGGCTAATGCCAATTTTGGTTATAATCTATTGCAAGACAAAATGGGGGTAGCTATGTTTAAAGATAGTATTATTGCCAATCATTTCAGCAAAAATGGCGAAAGTGTAAACATTGCTTTGAATGTTTCGCAACAAATTTTGCTCAAAAAGTGGAACAAAAAATTAAGGATTTCGGCTTCTTATAATATTTCGGGAAGAGGGATTACCCGTTTTGAAAAGGAAACGCAAAGGGGGCTATTTACTACTACTTATCCGTTTAAAATGACAAAAGATAAGATGTTTTTACTCGGGGTATTGGGCACTGTGGGGAAAGATGTGAGACTTCCTGTGCTGCCGATTGTGGGGTATTTTACCAGATTAACTAATCACTTGAATGTGGAATTACTTTTCCCTGTTTTTGGGCAGTTACGCTATGTTTTTTCACCTCGCAGTGCGGTTTTATTAGGCGCAAAAGTGGGTAATCGCTCGCCCTTTTTGGGCTTAGAAACGCCTATTTTACAAAGCCCTGATGATGCTTTGGTCATCAATAGTCAGAATTTACGCTATTACTTCAATGTAGAAAAAGCGGTGAATAATTATCTGTGGTTTCATGGCGAAGTGGGCTATAATCAAAGCTTTAGGGAAACCTTAAATACGCATTATTTGGGCTTGCAAAATGGTGTTTTTGCAGGAGAACGTTATGGCTATATGTACGCCAAAGTTGGGGTCTTTGTCCGACCTGTTTTTGGGACAATAAAGACAAAATAGTGGCAAAAAGTGGCTTATACAATTCGTATGAGCCACTTTTTTATGTTGCATATACTAATGTGTTAGCTTGCGTTTTGATTCGCCAAGTTCGGCAGAAGCATTTTCTTTATTTCGTGTGTTCTTTTATCCAACTCACAATACCTTGATAATCAATAGTAGATGATGCTACTGAAATCATAAATTCATATTTTTCAGATTGATTAGCTTTTATATCTTTACCATATTGCATCAAAAGTAAACGCATTAAAACATATCCTGTTCGTTTATTACCATCTAAAAACGGATGATTAACAACAATACTTTCTAATACTGCAGCCCTCTTTTCTTCAGGTGTGGCGTAAAATTCAATATCTCCAAATCCGCTAAAGGGTCTTTCTAATGCTGATTTGAGTAATCCTTCGTCTCTAATACCAGACAATCCTCCAAATTCATGAAGAAGTGTATGGTGAATTTCTATAACTTCTGCAACATCTATCATTGTGCCAATTTTATCAAAAGTTCTCTATCTTCTAGTAAAATTGTTCTCAAATTCAACGAAAGTCGCATTTTTTCCTGCGTAACCCTTTCAACTTGTTTTAGATACAAAAGCAAATCATCTAAAATTTCATTAGGTAATTCGCTTACTATTTCGATAATTGCTTGTTTTGTTTCCATATTTCAATAAAAATTTGTACAAATTAGCATAATTTATCTAATAAATCCAAATACATTCTAAATAAAAGTGATTTTTTATCCCTCATATTCGCAACAGCCAGTTGGTTTCACTAAATATGAGCTGCTTGCGTGTATCTTTAATTATTGTATTCTCTGTGATAATATCTATTTTGTATAAATCATTCCACCCCATCATTTAGTCAATCTACCCCCTTATTTAGTCAATCCAAAGATATTTCGATTTTTTCCCCTATTTGAATAAGATACTTTTGGCTTATCAATCAACACATTGCCAACATTTAAAAAGTATCTTATGCAAACTTTACACTTATCAGAAACAAATAACCGTCATTTTATGCAAAATGTAATGACTCAAGAAGGCAGCAGCCAAAAACTAAGGGTTGTTACGCTTAATTATTTGCCTTCGGCATACCAATTTGCAGCAGAATGGATAGCCGAAAATGGACATGAGCATATCTTAGCGGTAACTTCGCCTGGCATCAAAACAAGGGCTACCCCTTCTTATAA
>JAAFHL010000499.1 GCA_013298365.1 Bacteroidota bacterium
CCACAACTCGCAGTATATCCCCCAGCAGTAGCACTTATAAAATCAGAACCATTTGGTAAAGCTACCGTCAAGTTAGATAGGGTAAAGGGTCTTCTTATTTCATAAGGGAATAAGCGTCCCATACACTGATCAGATCCTGATACATCCCAACGAGGAGCAACATACATTTTACCAGAAGTACATCCTGTAGGCTGTATTTCTATACTTGCAGATACACTTGTGGAGATGTCATGTGTTATGACATAACTTGGCATTTGCCCACACCCATATTCATTAGGGGCATAGGCAAAAAAGTCAAAGGAAGCCGCAGGAGTTGCGAATGGCCCTACATAAGGATGATTAGAGACATTTGAGGTATTCCATAAATAATTTCTTGTGTTTTGTAAAAACTGTGTGAGCATTAAGCTATCTCCTTGCGCAAAGTTAAAACCCGATGGCAATGCAGGGGTAATATTATAGTAGAAATACACATCAGTGCCAATGATTTTTTTGGTAGGAATGATATTATTGCTAGTCAAAGTAAGATATGCACCAGCAGAAGCGTCCCACACTTTGGGTATTGCATAAAGTGCTAAGGGGTCTATTGAAAGTGCCGCCGTACCGTCCCACATCTGAATTAAGCCAGCAGCTGACCAGTTTATAGCATTGTTTGGATTATTAATAATTGCCTTAAATGTTCCTCTTATCGTATCTCCTACTATTATATCATGCAAACGCAATTTAGAAATATCCAAGGTTTCGCCTGCTTCAAATACATTATTGTTGTTATCATCCGCATAGCCATAAGAAGTTCTCACTAAATCAAAATACTTGCTATTTGCTCCCTCACAAGTAGGAGGGCTACAAAAATGGGTAAAAGCGTAGTCCAGGCTATTATTACACATCATTTTAATAGGAATAGTACAAGCAGCACTTGGATACACATTAATGTAAGCCTCATTGCTTGTATAGAAGCATCCCTGATTCAAAATCCCTTTTAACCTAAAACAGAATTTCTTTAAATCATTCAATTGTAAATTCAAAAAAGGGGAAGAAGCAAAGGTATAACGGATTGTGAATTGAGTAGCCGTAACCTGCGGATAGCCAGGTGCAGGACTCCATACATTGCCACTATAATCTTGAATAGTAGGAGTATAAGACATATCTAGTGTAGTTCCAGGATGTAGATTAAACACCATGTCCAAATATCCTGTATTGTCATTTACAGGAAGGCGAAAGACTAGTTCATCATAGCAGATATCAATAGACTCATCATCTCTAAGGATTACAGGAACTTGTTTACCATCTACAGATACGCCCGCATAATAATCATCACCTCCAATGACACCACTGCCCGCATATCCATAATTTCTACTACAAACATCTTGATAACTCATATTAGGAATGTTAAACTTACGATAGTTAATAGAATTCATGCACCAATTTGCATTTGCACATCTTTCCATATCAAATTCTATGGTTACCGTTTGTCCTTGCAGTATCGTTCCCACATTCAATCTTGCCATTACAGCAGCATTAGAAGGCAAAGAAGCAAAACAACTTGTTCCAGAAGATGACAAATTAACAGCCGTCAGAACAGTATGCGCAATAGGTGTACCTCCTAATGTAAAATTATGTCCATACAGAATTTCAGAGTAATTATTTGACCCTACTTGTACATCAACTAAAGCATTCAATGCATCTCCTGTACCTGTATTCTGAACAGTAAAAGAATAATGCATGGTATTACCAAAACACAATGCCTCTGTAAAATTAGGCGCAGCAACTACCAAATTGGGTTGCCCTGCACTTCCTTGACTACTCCCCCACAAAGCGGAAGCCACCTCTGTATCTGATATATCTGTGCTATTGGTTACAGGGCATTGACCTGGCGCAAAGCAGCCAAAATACGCATTGTAGTTTGTGGCACTCGTGCCTGCATAACCTCCACACAAAGGATCGCCAGGTACGAGCATCGTTTCTGTAAAAGAAATACTTTCACCTGTTTCTAACAAATTATCACCATCGCCCACGCCTGTAAAATTCGTAATCCGAAAAGTAGAATTTGCAGCCGGTAGAGCTGTAGTTGTTACACTTGCACCAGACACACTCTGTATCAAGAGTCCTGCCGTATTGCTTTCGTCCACAAACAAGGTATCTACCGAACCAAAACCACCATTAACGATGGTAACAGTACGGGTAAAAGTACCACCAGGTGCCAAACCTGAAATATTTTGATTTGTAACAGCGGTAATCGTTAATGCGCCATACGCCACATTATAACTCGCTGTCGTGTGCGTAAAAGGTCCTCCTAAGCTGCATGTATAGCTAAAATTGTTGGTATTCACAGCCTCATTTATACGCTCGCAGGTAGCCATCACTTGATAAGTAAGCATTCTACTTGCTGCTGAAGCAATGGTCGGCACTGTAAAAACTGGAGCTTCTAAATTAGAGATATTAAGCTCTGTAGCATTAACGATTGACCCTGGCTTATAACGAATACCCGCAGGAAAGGTGATTGTTATTTGTCCGCCAGTAGAAGAAGAACCTGCATTGTTTGTCAAGGTTACCGTAAATACTTTAGCGTCTCCACAAACCACTAATGGGTTGGTCGAAAGTGGAATTGTTGAAGTAAAAGATATTTGCCCCCAAATATTCTGACTAACCCCCAAAAACAGTACTAAAAACGAATAAAATAATAAGTATCGAATCATTATGTAATAAATTTAGAAATGTTTAATTCATCATATAACCTCCTAAAATAACTTGCCCCAAATAGTTAATTATTATGAGTAGAAAAGTAAAAAAGATAAGATATATTTTCATTTTTTGTACTTCATTGTGGTTCGGCTTTAGCCAACCACAATGAAGTACCCCCCAAAGGTTTTTATATGCCAATGATTCATACAAATAGCATTTCAATCCATTTTTATGAATAATTGCAGGCTCTGCGTAAGACAAGTTAGTTATTGACAAAAAATATACCATGATTTGTATTTATATAAATACGAATCATAGTATAAAAAACAAAATACTGATTATCAATAATTAATACAATCGTTCATTGATGAAATACTACATATTAATTATAATGTGCATGTAAGCATTTTAGCAGAAAAAAATATTTTCTATTGATTTTAGGTGTAATCTTGCCTTTACATTTTCATCAAAATGTAAAGGCAAGAAGCACTTATTTTTTCGTTACTGTTACTGTCAAACAACCATTAGGGCAAGTATAACCCGCATCTATGGTAGGATTGTCTTTTGCAACGCCTGTACCACTAATGTCTATGGCAAAAACAGGTGAATTGCCTGTTGCAGGCGTGATGTCGCTATTTCCATTTACGCCCGCTGCTGTATTTTGGGTAGTAGTGATATAATTGCCCGTAGTTGTAGGGAATTTTACATAATAATTACCATTTGTGGTAATAACAAAATTATAGTAACCAGGATTCCCCAAACCATCATTTGCGGTTTGAATGGTTGCGCCTATTTGTATATCATCGCCGCCACCAATTGCGCCATTTGCTCCTGCCGACCAAAGTTGTACGTTTATATTATTAATACCATTTATAGCAGGCTCATCTTGCAAGCCATTTCCATTTTCGTCATACCA
>JAAFHL010000501.1 GCA_013298365.1 Bacteroidota bacterium
CTATCAATTTTTGATAGAATTTAAGTATTTTTCGCAAAAAAGACACGAAGAAATGCAAGTCATTCAGCCCGAAAATACACAAAATGATTGGGAAATCGAAATTCAGGCTGCCAGAAATCAACTCATTGGCTATACAAACCTGCCTTTTTTTCAAGAAAAAGCAGATTTAAAACCTTGGCTTATTGCTTTTGTGGGGGATAAACCCTTGATTGTGGAAGAAATTGCTTCATCTTAATCTACAAAATAATTATGACAAAAATAAAAATTCCATACGGGATAGCTAATTTTGAAAAAGTAGTGTTACAAGGTTATCACTATGTAGATAGAACCCGTTATATTTCCATTATAGAAGAAATGGGCGAAAGCAATATTGCCTTTTTGCGTCCACGCAGATTTGGTAAAAGTCTGTTAGTGAATACATTAAGGGATTATTATGATATAAGAAAAAAAGAAAAATGGCAATCGCTTTTTGGGAAATATTATATCGGCAAAAATCCTACGGCTTTGGCAAGCAGTTATATGATGTTGCATTTTGATTTTAGTGCCATTATGACCGATAGCGAACTTGCTGCGCAAAATGGCTTTTTGTTCAATGTAAAAATGTCGGTTGGGCAGTTTATCTTTTTTTATTTTCAAGACGATTATGCACAAGCAAAAACAGATTTCGCAAACATACATGAGGTAAATGAGGTAATGAAATACCTTTTTTCCTTGGTTTCGCAAAAAAACTGTACAGAAAAAATCTATATTACCATAGATGAATATGACCATTTTGCCAATGAGCTAATTGCGTGGAAACTATCTGTTTTTCAAGATGTTGTGAGTAAAAATGGCTGGGTAAGAAAGTTTTATGAGAGCCTAAAAGTGGCAGTTGGCGATGGAATTGTGGATAGAATTTTCATAACAGGCGTTTCACCGATTACCTTAGATAGCTTGACAAGTGGTTTTAACATTGTAAAGCAGTTGAGTACTGATGCGATTTTGCATGAAATGATGGGCTTTACAAAAACCGAAGTAGAAGAAATTATGTTAGGCGTTGGTGCAACACAGGAAAACCTGCCCTCAATCATGGAAAACTTGAAAAATTGGTACAATGGCTATTTATTTTCCGAAGAATGTACAGAAAGATTGTACAATCCTGATATGGTTTTATATTTTGCTTCAGAATATCAAAAACTGAAAAAGTATCCTCGTAGAATGTTGGATATCAATGTAATGAGTGATTATTCTAAAATTCGCAGACAGTTTCAAATTGGTGGACAAGAACAAGAAAGGATAAGTATCTTGGAAGATTTGATTCAAGATGGGCAAATTGTCATGAAACTTACTGACCAATTTTCTTTTGAAAAAAGATTTGATACAAGGGATTTTGTCAGTTTGTTGTTTTACACAGGGGCAATTACGATTAAAGAGCCGTATTTAGACAAAACCATTTTCAATATCCCAAATTATGTGATAAAACAGCTATATTTCGAGTATTTTTCACAGATTTTGATGGAAAAAATTGGCTCAAATCATGATGTTTTGAAATATGGAGATGCTATAGATGTGCTGATTATGGATAATAATATACAGCCTTTGGTAAATATCGTTGCCATTATTATGTCTCGTCTTTCAAATAGAGATGCCATGAAATTTGGCGAAAAACATTTGAAAAGTATTTTTACCACTATTTTGATGTTTTCTGAAGCCTATTACATTCATTCTGAATTGGAATTGCATAAAAAATATACCGATTTATTTATCGAAAGAACGAATCGTTTCAATATTCCCTATCAATTTTTGATAGAATTTAAGTATTTTTCGCAAAAAAGACACGAAGAAATGCAAGTCATTCAGCCCGAAAATACACAAAATGATTGGGAAATCGAAATTCAGGCTGCCAGAAATCAACTCATTGGCTATACAAACCTGCCTTTTTTTCAAGAAAAAGCAGATTTAAAACCTTGGCTTATTGCTTTTGTGGGGGATAAACCCTTGATTGTGGAAGAAATTGCTTCATCTTAATCTACAAAATAATTATGACAAAAATAAAAATTCCATACGGGATAGCTAATTTTGAAAAAGTAGTGTTACAAGGTTATCACTATGTAGATAGAACCCGTTATATTTCCATTATAGAAGAAATGGGCGAAAGCAATATTGCCTTTTTGCGTCCACGCAGATTTGGTAAAAGTCTGTTAGTGAATACATTAAGGGATTATTATGATATAAGAAAAAAAGAAAAATGGCAATCGCTTTTTGGGAAATATTATATCGGCAAAAATCCTACGGCTTTGGCAAGCAGTTATATGATGTTGCATTTTGATTTTAGTGCCATTATGACCGATAGCGAACTTGCTGCGCAAAATGGCTTTTTGTTCAATGTAAAAATGTCGGTTGGGCAGTTTATCTTTTTTTATTTTCAAGACGATTATGCACAAGCAAAAACAGATTTCGCAAACATACATGAGGTAAATGAGGTAATGAAATACCTTTTTTCCTTGGTTTCGCAAAAAAACTGTACAGAAAAAATCTATATTACCATAGATGAATATGACCATTTTGCCAATGAGCTAATTGCGTGGAAACTATCTGTTTTTCAAGATGTTGTGAGTAAAAATGGCTGGGTAAGAAAGTTTTATGAGAGCCTAAAAGTGGCTGTTGGCGATGGCATTGTGGACAGAATTTTTATTACAGGCGTTTCACCCATTACCTTAGATAGCTTGACAAGCGGTTTTAATATCGTGAAGCAGTTGAGTACTGATGCGATTTTGCATGAAATGATGGGTTTTACCAAAGCAGAAGTGGAAGAAATCATGTTAGGCGTTGGCGCAACACAGGAAAACCTGCCATCAATCATGGAAAACTTGAAAAATTGGTACAATGGCTATTTATTTTCCGAAGAATGTACAGAAAGATTGTACAACCCTGATATGGTTTTATATTTTGCTTCAGAATATCAAAAAATCAAAAAATATCCTCGTAGAATGTTGGATATCAATGTAATGAGTGATTATTCTAAAATCCGCAGACAGTTTCAAATTGGCGGACAAGAACAAGAAAGGATAAGCATTTTGGAGGATTTAATTCAAAATGGGCAAATTGTCATGAAACTCACCGACCAGTTTTCTTTTGAAAAAAGATTTGATACAAGGGATTTTATCAGTTTATTGTTTTACACAGGGGCAATTACGATTAAAGAAATATGGGGTGATGAAACGGTTTTTTGTGTCCCAAATTATGTGATAAAACAACTATATTTCGAGTATTTTTCGCAGATTTTGATGGAAAGAATTGACTCAAATCATGATGCTTTGGGTTATGCAAATGCGGTTCGTTGTTTTGTCTATCAAAATGATATTCAACCACTTATTACTGTTGTTTCCACCATTATGTCTCGTCTTTCAAACAGAGATGCCATGAAATTTGGCGAAAAACATTTGAAAAGTATTTTTACCACTATTTTGATGTTTTCTGAAGCCTATTACATTCATTCTGAATTAGAATTGCATAAAAAATATACCGATTTATTTATCGAAAGAACGAATCGTTTCAATATTCCCTATCAATTTTTGATAGAATTTAAGTATTTTTCGCAAAAA
>JAAFHL010000509.1 GCA_013298365.1 Bacteroidota bacterium
ATGCCCTACAACCTTGGACAATTCGGCAATATGCGGGTTTTTCTACTGCCGAAGATTCTAATGCTTTTTATCGTAGAAATCTAGGTTCAGGTCAAAAAGGACTTTCGGTTGCCTTTGATTTGGCAACGCACAGAGGCTATGATTCCGATCACTGTCGTGTAACAGGTGATGTGGGCAAAGCAGGTGTAGCGATTGATTCTGTGGAAGATATGAAAATTTTGTTCGACCAAATTCCGCTCGACCAAATGTCTGTTTCCATGACCATGAATGGGGCTGTAATTCCTATTATGGCGTTTTTTATTGTGGCAGCAGAGGAGCAAGGCGTTTCAGTAGAAAAGTTGAGTGGCACAATTCAAAATGATATTTTGAAGGAATTTATGGTGCGCAATACGTATATATATCCACCTGTATTTTCGATGCGTTTGATTGGCGATATTTTTTCTTATACGGCGCAAAACATGCCCAAATTCAATTCGATTTCGATAAGTGGATATCATATTCAAGAAGCGGGCGCAACCGCAGATTTGGAATTGGCTTATACTTTGGCAGATGGTTGGGAATATTTGCGCACAGGCATTGCCGCAGGTTTGGACATAGATGTTTTTGCGCCACGACTTTCCTTTTTTTGGGGAATAGGCATGAATTTCTTTATGGAAATTGCCAAAATGCGGGCTGGCAGACTTTTGTGGGCAAAAATTGTCAAGACTTTTTCTCCCAAAAATCCCAAATCTTTGGCTTTGCGTACACATTGTCAGACTTCGGGTTGGAGTCTGACTGAGCAAGACCCTTTTAATAACGTAGCGAGAACGTGTATAGAGGCGATGGCGGCAACTTTGGGGGGGACGCAGTCTTTGCATACAAATGCGCTTGATGAAGCGATTGCTTTGCCTACCGATTTTTCGGCGCGAATTGCTCGAAATACGCAATTATTCATTCAGGAAGAAACAGGTATAACAAAATCAGTTGATGCTTTTGGGGGTTCTTATTATGTGGAATACCTTACAAATCAGTTGGTTGAAAGAGCTTGGATGTTGATAGAAGAGGTAGAAAGTCATGGTGGAATGGCAAAGGCAATAGAATTGGGAATCCCAAAATTGCGTATCGAAGAAGCTGCTACAAAAAAGCAAGCAAGAATAGATTCGGGCAAAGAAATCATTGTAGGGGTAAATAAGTTTCAAGTAAAAGAGGAGAATGCTTTTGATATTTTGGAGGTGGACAATGCAGCCGTTCGTTTGTCGCAAATCGCTCGTTTGGAAGATATTAAATCCAAAAGAGATTCGGAAAAAGTAAGCACTATTTTATCCCAAATTGCAGAAGCTGCTAAAACAGGAAAAGGAAATATGCTTTCACTTGCTGTGGAGGCAGCCCGTTTGCGTGCGACTTTGGGCGAGATTTCCGATGCAATGGAAACCGCAGCAGGGCGTTACAAACCCGAAATCAGAGCCGTTTCAGGCGTTTATCTCAAAGAATCTATGCAAAATGATATTTTCCTCAATGCCAAACAATTAGCCGATAAATTTGCTGAAATAGAAGGTCGCCGTCCACGTATTATGGTGGCAAAAATGGGGCAAGATGGTCATGATAGAGGCGCAAAAATCATTGCTACGAGCTTTGCAGATATTGGTTTTGACGTGGACATAGGACCACTTTTTCAAATGCCTTCCGAAGTTGCGATGCAAGCGGCTGAAAATGACGCAGATATAGTGGGTGTTTCGAGCCTTGCCGCAGGACATAAAACCTTGATTCCGCAATTAAGAGACGAATTGACGAAATTGGGCAGAGAAGATATAATGATTGTGGCAGGGGGCGTTATTCCTCGTCAAGATTATGATTTTTTATATCAACATGGGGTAACGGCTATTTTTGGACCAGGTACGCCTGTCCCAAATGCGGCAGTAGAGATTTTAGAGAAATTGTTGGACGAATAAGTAAAACTGCTTCAATATCGTATAAATATACTGGAGAGATGACTGTCGTGATAATCTCCCCAGTTTGGAGTCTCCTCCAAACTGGGGAAGCATTAACCCTTTTTAGGGTAAATTACGATATTTTCCTATATGGAAAATGTTTTCCCTGTTCGAAGAAGACTCCCAACAGGGTAGCTTGACGACTATAGTGTTTAGGATAAATTTATCCATTATTTATTTATCACAATTCCTTTTCTACTAATAGAATAAGCAGCAAAATAGCCCATTGCCTTGTTTGATACATTAGATACAGGATTTTCGGGGGCTGCTGCTTGTCCTCCAGGCGCACCTCTGCCTACAATGTTTGCAAGGGTACTATAATAGTCATATACCACTTTATCTATACTACGAAGTTCCATGATAAGGAATCTCCCCGAACCATGGCAACATCACTTCCGCCAAAATAAGGAATGATCACCCTGTTCCCATCTACATTATCGTCTGAAAACAAAGAAGGTTTATTATCCTTGCCCCCATTTACATTTTGTGCAATCTGATAGTAGTTACTTGTCCCTTCTGGGTCTTGAAAAACCTGAAAAATAGTACGGGTTGTATCTTGGACTGGAGGTCTGCCGGGTGAAGGAGTATTAGGCAAATTGACTTGTATATATACCGAATCTAAGGTAGTAGGTACAGGTATGGAAGACGTTGCTGTATAATCCTTTCCTTCACTTTTGACGGTCAAAGTATAGGTTCTCCCCACTACACCTTGAATCGAATGGGTAAAATACATGCCCGAACCTGTTGGTGTTTCCGTCAAAGTGTCGCTATTCCCTGCATTGTCCGCAATCATCACAAAGGCGTTAGAAACCGCAGGAAATACATTTGGCTTATCAAAATCGGTTGTTTTAGAAAGCTGAACGGTATAAGGACCCGCATCAGTTGTGATATTTCCCGCTACAACTAATACGGGATTTGAACTATTTACATTTATGTCTATTCGCTCTGTACAAGAAGCGAGAAAAAGACTTGTAAGAAAGACTAAGATGAATGTATATTTCATTTTTTTTAGGGTTTAAAATTTAAAATTATAAGTAACAGAAGGCACCCAAGTAAACAAATGAAAAATGAGCAATAGTGCTGAAAGTATTAAATTCTGCCACAAAATTATAGACACATTTTGACTTGCATGCTTTTATTTATGTATTTGAACTTGATATTATTTGAATGGTTTTCATATAAAAAAAAGGTAAAAAAACAGACAAAATCGCTTATCTTTGCTACATGAGAAAGTGGCTTACATACGAAAATATATTTACCCGAAACATGTGTTTTGGGACAATATTCTTTGGATTTCTTTATATACAAACCCTCTTTCCTCCCTTAATTGCCAAAGTCCCTGTTTTTCCCATAAAATATGTCTTTTTGATGTTTTTTTTCTCTTATTTGCTCGTATTTTTGAATAATCATTTCAATGTATGTGTGTTTTTATTGAGAAAAAAGTATGGCTTTTATCTATTGGGGGTTACCCTATTTATGTTCGCCCTTGTATTAGTTGCTATGCTTATCAGTTATGCAACCAATTTTAATAT
>JAAFHL010000503.1:0-3170 GCA_013298365.1 Bacteroidota bacterium
GTGTTTTCATAGCTTAGGGTTTGATTTTAATTATATGTCCGAAAATTTCACTTTAATGGTGCTTTAGCTTTAGCCAAAAAGACAGATTCGTTGGCTAACAAATTCGACATTTTAACCAAAATAAAACACTATTTAATGTATGTTGTGTATTGTTTTTATCGTGCTGCGATTCTCCAGAATCGCAGTTACTAAGTGATAAAACTTGTATTATTTGACCAAAAAGCCACTTATTGGATTATATAATGTATATAAATCGTTCTTTGTTCAACGGCGATTCTGGAGGATCGCCACTACGAAACGCCATTCGCAACTTACATTAATTATATGAAAACTGCTTCAAGGTGATACCTGTTTCATTGATTTCTATATAGGAAAAAAAGTTTATCCAGTCACCAAGATAAAAGCAAGTTGCAGTTTCTGTAAGTGAATATTGCTTTAAAATATGACGATGCCCATAGATAAAAGCCACAATATCAGGTTGTTGCTGTAATATTTCACGCGAGTGAATATACAAAGCCTCTTTTTCTCCATAAAAAGGAGGTTCTTTGTCTTTTTTGGAATAATTGCCACTTAATTGTGAAGCAAATTCTGCCAAAGGCACACCTATATTAGGATGAATCCAGCCATAAAGCCATTTAAAAAGTGGGAAAGTGAACACAAATTTGATGAATTTATAGCCATAATCGCCTGGTCCTAAGCCATCTCCATGATGAATATACAGTTTTTTACCAAAATGATTCGCCATATAATGTCCTGTGTGCAAGGTCCCATTCAATTCTGTGCTAAGATAATCGTTATACCAAAGGTCGTGATTGCCAATAAAAATATGGATTTTCACACCCAAATCTGCCAACTCTGCCAATTTCCCCAACAAACGTATATAGCCACGAGGCACAGCATGTTTATATTCAAACCAAAAGTCGAATATATCGCCCACCAAATACAAAACCTCCGCCTCCATTTTAATGCTTTCCAGCCACTGCACGAAGATTTTTTCCCGTTTGAGGCTTTTTTCTCTTGTAGGCATACCGAGATGAAGGTCGGAAGCGAAAAATATTTTGTTTCTCATATATTTACATCAACATTCCCCCATCGCCATGCAACACCTGCCCTGTTACATACGAAGACAAATCCGAACCCAAAAATACACACAAATTCGCAATATCTTGCGGTACACCTGGTCTTTTTAGCGGAATTTGCTGATTCCAAGCCTCTATTTCTTTTTCGGGAAGGTTTGCTGTCATTTCGGTTTGAATAAAACCAGGCGCAATTGCATTGCAACGCACATTTCTTGAACCCAATTCTTTGGCAATAGATTTTGTAAAACCAATCATACCCGCTTTTGAGGCAGAGTAATTTGATTGTCCAGCATTACCCGAAACACCTACCACCGAACTCATATTAATAATAGAGCCGCTACGTTGTTTCATCATATATTTTGTAGCCGCTTTTGTATTGTAAAAAACGCTATTCAGGTTTACATTCAACACTCTTTGCCATTGCTCCTCCGTCATGCGAAGCAATAGATTATCCATCGTGATGCCTGCATTATTGACCAGAATATCAATGCGCCCAAATTCATTCACAATATCATCAATCACTTGTTGAGATTGCGCAAAATCCGCCGCATTTGCTTGGAAATAGCGAGAAGCAACATGTTGCGTATGCATATAAGCTTCCATTTCCTCCACAACTTCCGAATGATGTAAATCTGTATAGACAACTGTTGCGCCATGCGCAGCAAAAGTCTCTGCAATACAGCGTCCTATGCCCCTTGTTGCTCCTGTTACAAGAGCTACTTTTTGTTCAAGTAATTTCATAATAATACACGTTTACACATTAATTAGCCGTTCTTACCCCGTAAAAACGCACAAAAGTAAGAATATCTTTGTGGGAATGAAAAAATATTCTTATTTTAGGCGAAATTTTTAGCAAAAGACTATCTTTCCAATTTTTATTTCGTATAGTAAGAGTCAAGATAACAACATTATAATGTCCTTAATTTTAGGGTATTTGATGTATTTTTGTTGTAACATCAACCTTAATCTTTTTTCAAAATAGCATAATTTATCTAAATCCAAACTATTTTTAGTTTGCGGCACGAAAATTGTTTTCAGATAAATATATGATTTTAGTAATTTTGTATCTACAATTATGAAAAATAGCTGTTTATTAATACTATTGATACTCGTTTTGAGCAATTTAAGTGCTCAAACAAAAAATATTTTACATGGATATTTGTTAGATGATCAAGGGCATCCTATTATAGGCGTGCGTTTACAAGCCTTACAAAGCATGAATGTCTTCTCAGAAACAGATAAAAATGGACACTTTCAATTTTCTGTGCCCGATTTGGGAAGTCAGGACTTAAAGCTAAGTATTTTAACGGACAAATACTTACTTTATAATACCCCCAATGTCAGCCATAATAAAAATACAACTATTGTAAGTGCAGAAAAACAAAAAGAAGGGGTTGTGAATATTTTTATGACTGATGTTTTGAAGATGAAGAATGGACAAGAATTAAGCACGTATGAGTTTGAAAATGAACTCAAATCAAATACCGACTTTTCTTCGCCGTCTCAACCTATTGCACTCAATCGCAGAGTATATAGTCGTGGCACTTCGGCACATACAGACACGCCTAAGACTCCTCCTATTGAGGTAGTTCCCCATAAAGGCGAATTAGCACACACAGAAAGAGGAATTGCCGATGCGATTAAAGTATTTGAGGTTCAAATTGCGGCAGTAAGCCAAGAAAATATGGCACTTAAAACAAAATATGAGCAACTTACGGGAAAAGAAATCAAAGTAAAAAATAAAAATGGACGTTTCATTTATGTAATTCCTGTAAGTTCGGCACAAGAAGGGCGAGAATTGATAAACACACTTTCTACTCCTCAAATGGAATTAGAAGGTATTAAGCAGCCTTTTATGATTGCTGCTGAAAATACGGGCGCAAAGCCTTTGAAAACAGAAGTAAAGGACGAAATACCTGCAAGGGTTATTCCTATTACGAGAGAAAAAAACCCCATACCAGAGCCAAAGGTGATGCCTGTACCTGTTGCACCTAGCCCACAAACGACTACAACTACTACAAATAAGGCGCAATTTATCATTCAACTTCAATCTTCTCGTTTCCCGATGAACAGTGTAGCAAAACGCATGTT
>JAAFHL010000503.1:3180-3564 GCA_013298365.1 Bacteroidota bacterium
GCATGTTAGAAGCTGACTTGGAAAAAATAGGTGAAAAATTATATGAATTTAACGACCCAAATGCGGACATAAAATATCGCTATTATGTAATGAAAAAGTTTTCTTCGGTTGTTGATGCAGAAGCGTTAAAAATAAAACTGAACGACGCAGGGATTCAATCTTTAATATTAACAGATAAAAATAATGTATCTTTTAAGTAGTATTTTATTTATGCTACCTTTTAAATAAGAAAATGGGCGTAACAGTTTTCATCAAACTGCTACGCCCATTTTCTTACTATTTTTTAGTGATAAATGGGTCTTGTTTTATTTTCGTCAGAAGTTGGCGACAAAAACAAAGCTTTTACATCATCAATGATTATTTCTTCTTCTTGTGTTTCTGATG
>JAAFHL010000504.1 GCA_013298365.1 Bacteroidota bacterium
GTATAATTAGTTGAGCCATCTATGCCTGTTGCTGTAGGGGATATATTGTTGCAATTTATTACCCTAAGTTGTAAATCACGAATCACTTCGCCCACTTTCACGCCCCCTCTAAACTCTTCTACTCTGATGCAAATCACGCCTACTTGTAAAATATTGGGCGTAAACGTAATTTCTCCACTCGCACTATTAATGCTAATTCCACCAGAAGTCGTCAGCGGCACAACCCCATTATATCCCCCACCATAGTTTACATTATTACCACTTCCTTCCAAGCAATTGACCAAAGAATAAACTAATACATCTCCATCGGGGTCTAATGCGCCATGATTAAAGATATAAGGCTGATTGATACAAATAATAGGGGTTGGTATATTGCTAAATTGCGGAGAAGAGTTACATGGAGTAACGGTGTTGTTAATCATGGAAGTAACATAGATGTTCTGATTGTCAGGAGATGTGAGCGTAGTGATAGCCGCATTTCTACAACATTCACTCCACGTCAAAGATACATTATTGCAGCCCGAAGGTAAGGTCAGATTTGCTTGAAATGTATATTGTTGAATCCCATACGCCCCACCGCCAGAGCAGCTTGTGGCTTGTGAAGGACAAACAGGCGTTACATCTAAGGCTGCACCTACTTGGGACAAGGAGATAGAACCCGAGTTGCCACAACCGCCCCAATATACTGTCATAGGATTAGAAGGCTGAACACCGCCACAATCTCGATAAAAAGTGAGTTTGACTTGATAGAGATTGGGACCCAAGCAATTGTAGGTAATATTTGCGCCTACAGCATGACTTGCATAACTTACATTTGCTGATACTAATAAAAGCAAGTACGAAATAATTGTTAAAAAATGTTTCATCTGAAAAAAATCTAATAAATCATTGATTGGTATGATGTGTAATAAATTGTGGTTAAGAAAGTTAAAATAATGCCGTAAATAAGAACCACTCATTCATGCGGCTAATATAAGGCAAAAAAAACAAATGGTAAGTATTTTTATTTTGGTATATGATTTTTTTAAAAATTACGAACTCCTTATAAAAATGGCTATCGCAGCCTTGAACAAATAGCGACATTGATAGGTTGTAGCAGTTTTGAACAAATAGGACAATAAGTTTATCCTGCTTAATATCTAAAGAACCAAAAACATACATTCTACATGGAAAATAACATTCAACATTATTTAGCAGAAAACTTTTCACTTTGGAAGGGTTTTCTGCCCGAAAAAATAGAAATCATTGCACAGGCAGGCGGCAATCGGCAATATTTTCGCCTATTTTGGGACGAAAATGAGACCTGTATTGCTACATATAACCCTCAACATCTTGCAGAAAATGAGGCATTTATCTATTTCACCACACAGTTTGAATCCTTAGATTTGCCTGTACCTCGCTTGTTGTTTATAGGCGAAAAAAGAGACTTTTATTTTCAATCAGATGAGGGAAATGAAGCCTTATATGATGTGTTGCAAAGGGAAAAGTACAGTGAAAACGTGTATCATTTGTACCAAAAATCGTTGGCAGCTTTGGCAAAATTGCAAATAAAAGGGCATGAAAAAATAGATTATACGCACTGTCTCACTGCGCCACATTTCGATAAAAGTGCTATCCTTTATGATTTGCACTACTTTTTCTTCTATTTTGTACATGCTTTGCCGATTCATTTTCATAGAAGCCAACTTTTTCAAGACTTTGAAGCCTTAGCAACCTTTCTTACAAAAGAAGAAAATCAGTTTTTTATGTTTCGAGATTTTCAAAGTAGAAATATTTTAGTAAGAGAGAATAAAGTCTATTTCATTGATTATCAAGGAGGAATGAAAGGAGCTTTGCAATATGATGTCGTTTCTTTGCTATGGCAAGCAAAAGCGGCTTTACCGCAAAAATGGAAAACGGACTTACTTGATTTTTATATCACAGAAGCCAATAAATATTTAGAAAAGCCCTTAAATACACAAGATTTTAAAGAAAAATACCAAGCTTTTAGCTTGATTCGCATGTTGCAAACCTTGGGTTCGTATGGTTTTCGAGGCTTATTTGAACGCCGTCCCTATTTTCTTTCTGCGATTCCTTTTGCCCTCAAACAACTCAAAGATTTTTTGCAGCAAAATGAATTAGCGATTCATTTACCCGAACTAGAAAAAGTCTTGCATCAACTCGTTGATAATAAGATAAACGCTCATTTCCAAGTGATTACCGCCACAGATGCACATCAATTAGTGGTAAAAATTAAGAGTTTTTCCTACAAAAAAGGTATCCCACAAGATGAAAGCGGCAATGGCGGCGGCTTTGTTTTTGATTGTAGAGGTATTCTCAATCCAGGCAGATTTGCGCCTTATAAGCAGCTCACAGGCAGAGATGCGGCAGTCAAAACGTTTTTATTGACAGAAACGGAAATGCCCAATTTTCTCAAACATATTTCGCCCATTGTTGCTATTAGCGTACAAAATTACTTAGAAAGAGATTTTGATAGCCTTTCCATTTGTTTCGGCTGCACAGGCGGACAGCATCGCAGCGTTTTTGCCGCAGACAGCATCGCTCACTACTTAAAACAGACATTTAATGTCAAAATAGAATTGGAACACAGGGAAAGAGGTTGGGAAGTTGAACATTTTTAACATATATTTACAAAAAAAATCACAAAATATGACAACAGCCATGATACTCGCCGCAGGTTTTGGAACACGTATGCAGCCGATTACGCTCACTCGCCCCAAAGCCTTGGTAGAAATTGGAGGTCTTACCTTATTGGAACGAAATATAAATTACTTAACGTCTTTTGGTATCAAAAAAGTAGTGATAAATGTGCATCACTTTGCCGAACAAATCATAGATTTTGTCGAAAAAAAAGCACATTTTGGCATTGAAATCATCATTTCAGATGAGCGAGATGCGATTTTGGAAACAGGCGGCGGTTTACTTAGAGCAAAACCTTTTTTGCAAGAAAAAGAAGGTTTTGTTTTGATGAATGTAGATATATTAACCAATCTTTCTTTGCATCAAACAATTGATTATCACCATACTAAACCCAACGCATTGGCAACCTTAGCCGTCAGCAAACGCAATTCGAGCAGGCAACTTTTGTTTGATAAAAATATGCAGCTTGCAGGTTGGAAAAGCGACAAAGAAAGCATTTTAGTCCAAAAAGATAATCCAGACTTACGTCCTTTGGCATTTAGTGGTGTGCATATTATTTCGCCTGACATTTTTGATTATATAGAAATCCAGGGGAAATTTTCGATTATTACCGCTTATTTGGAAATGGCAAAAACGCAAGCCCTATATGGCTACAATCATACAGGCGATTTGCTATTAGATGTGGGCAAACCCGAAGCAATTGCGCAAGCAATGGAATGGTTTGGATAGAAAAATCCGCTAAAAACAAACAAGTCCACACATATTAAGTTATTTTGGCAATATAAATTAATCTAAAATGAGAACACAAATCGCCGCAGGCAACTGGAAAATGAACCTTACCTACGCACAAGCGCAGACGTTGGTGAGCGAAATCGTGAACATGACACACGATGAATATCAGGGA
>JAAFHL010000505.1 GCA_013298365.1 Bacteroidota bacterium
TAGTACATCAACTATAAATAAAGTGGATCACCCTAATACTAATCCATGTGAAAGCAATATCAATTTCGGATTAGGAGAAACTGCCCTTAATACAACCGAAATCACAGGAAAGAAATCAGAATTTTATGTTTCTCAAACAGCCTATACTTCTTTGTTGTATAACTATGAACAATTAATAGATGATGGCAATACCAATGTTCTGGTACAAAATATTACCCAAACTTGGTCTGATGATGCTTGGACATTGCGTAGTCAGTTATTGGCTCGTTCTCCCTATTTATCAGAAGAAGCGATAAGAAAGGCTATTTTGCAAGATATTTTGCCACAAGCAATGGTCTTAGAAATCTGTTTGGAAAATCCTGATGTATTAAGAAATGATGAATTTATTCGCTTCTTGTCTCAAGAAATAAATAATCCTTTGCCAAACTATATGATTGCTATTTTACTCAATGCACGTCTAACGGGTTCTGCTCGAACCGTTTTAGAACAAGGCATGATGCAAGCACATACAGAAATGGCAGAAGCAGCATATCCGATTATTCGGCAAATGCTAACGGATAGCATTGCAGCAAATTCAGATTCTTTGATGCTATGGATTGGCAATTTACAAACCATTTCTTCCCAATATGTATTAGCAGATTTATATTTTGAAAAAGGACAAGGTACTAATGCCCTTCAAACGCTTACGCAAATTCCTGTTTTGTATAAGTTGAATGAGGAAGAATTAGCAGAACATCAAAACTATACAGACTTGATGACTTTTAAATTAGCCATTAAAGAGTCAAATCGAAATTTAAGCCAATTAACCGAAATAGAAAAAGCAAGCTTAATTGAAATTCGAGATGCTTCAAATAGAACTTCTGGCGTACTGGCAAACAATACCTTGTGTTTCCATTACAATATTTGCAAGGATTACCCTGCTGTTCTGCCCCAAATTGGCTCAAATCGCAAGGCATTTACAGGGATAAATCAAGACTTAATTAGCTTAGCTTCTCTCAAAGTTTATCCGAATCCCGCACAAGATTTTGTAACCTTTGACTATGAATTAATGGAAGATGTTACAGATGCTTATCTTGAAATTACAGATATTAGCGGAAAAATTCTCACTACTTTGCCTTGCAAAGAAACGAAAATGCAGCTTGTTTGGAATACGCAAAACATAAGTGCAGGGGTATATCTCTATGCTTGCAAGCGTGGCAATTCAACATTAGCAGTAGGCAAAATTGTAGTTCAACACTAATTTTTAACACCAAGCGAAGGCTACTTTCCAGAATAGGAAAGTATGCTTTCGCTTATTCATTTTTAGCATCATGAAAGCATATATATTTCTTCTTTTTATAAGTATTAGCTTATCCTTATTTGGGCAATTCAATCAAAAATATGGTTTCAATTACCCTGCTGCTATTATTCAAGGCATTGTAGCGAATGGAGATTCTATTATTATTTCAGGTTTTGTAGGGGATTCTTTCCCGCCCTATCCTAATCGTAGCTTTATAGGGGTAGCAAATCAACAGGGTGATATTCAACACTTTCAGATTTTAGATACAACAGATAAAGATTATTGGATATATCCTAGATCACTTATAAAATCTAAATACGGTAATTACTATTTTACAAACGGTGTTTACTTAGAGAAATATACACCCAACTTAGGAAATTTTAGAGCCTTTTTTTGGAAATTGAATCAAAATCTTGATACTATTTATACAAAACATTATTTTCCCAACGTAATCACCGATGAATTAATGATTGAAAGTCAAGTAGAGTACAATCCAGATACACTCGGGTTACTATGTACATTATGGAAATATAACAATCAAGGAAATTTTTATGATGGAGATTTAGTATTAATTCTTACTGATGGTTTAGGAAATGAGTTGAAAAGGGTACAATATGGAGAAAATCTTTATCGAAATGATGCTATTTCTTTGGTACGTTGCAATGGTGGTTTTTTAGCTACTGGCTGGAAATTACGAGAATTTCATGAGAGTGCGAGTGGGCTTTGGAAATATGAATTTTGCCCTAATGTACTATTGTTTAATGCAAATGGAGATATAATAAAATCATACAATACACCTTCTTTAGACTACAGAATAAGCAAATGGGCTATTCCAACATCTGACAATAGCTATGTGTTTTGCGGTTCAAAAATGTATAATATCCATTATCCTAATAGTGCACCCGACCAAACACAGCAGTTAAGCAAAGGCTATATAGAAAAATTAGATGCAAATTTCAACAAAGTATGGGGGAAATCTTTTGGAGATTCTACCTATATAAGTGGTTTTAATAAAATCATAGAAGCAAAAAATGGAGATTATATAGCTGTAGGTAGGGATTTATCTGCATACGAAACTGTAGGGATAGATACTGTTATAGTGGATAGTGCTGCTGAAACAGGCTGGGTTATACGAGTTTCTCCTTCTGGAAATAAAATATGGGAAAGATGGCACAAAATTGTATATGGAAATAGTACCTCTAATTGGTTGGGAGACATTTACGAACAAGCAGACGGTAGCCTTGTTATGAGTGGTTTAGCGTATGATGATGTGCCTTCGCCGATTACTACGTATGGCTGGCTCATTAAAACGGATAGCTTTGGCTGCCTTGTACCAGGCTGCGAAACCGTAGGCATAGCAGAAAACACGCCCATTGAAAGCAGTTTCAAGCTCTACCCTAATCCTGCAAGCGATAGGTTATTTTTGTACTACCACAACCCACAGTTACAAAACTGCGTTTTCGCTGTGAGGGATATCGCAGGTAGGCAACTTGTGCCGCCTACGCCTTTGGAGAATAGCACAACCTACGAGATGCGGATAGGCGATTGGGCAAAGGGGCTGTATTTTGTGGAGGTGAGAGATGAGAAGGGGAATGTGCATACGGAGAAGTTTGTGAAGGAATAAGTGTATATTTACAAGCTGTTTTATACAATCAATATTTGTCAATCCATTATGTATATTCAATATGAAATATCATGCAAAAAAAACAATGTTTTTATCTTGGGTTGTTGCGGACTACGCTCATTGCCCACGCACAGGCGGGAAGTCCGCAACAACGGGTGGAACAACAGAGCCTACTTATTATACGCAAACAACTATAAATACATATCCCGCTGCCCCATTTGGCTGCCCTACCAAGATAGATTTTGGTTTAGGTGATGAGGATATGAGTGGGATATCAGAATCGTCACTCAAACAAAATTTTTATTCATCTTTCAATGCTTACCAAAGTTTGTATTACACTTATTGTCAATTGATTGATGGGGGCAATACCAATTTATTGCTACAAAATATTACTCAAGCATGGTCTGATGATGCTTGGACATTGCGTAGTCAGTTATTAGCACGTTCTCCCTACCTGTCAGAGGAGGCATTGAAGAAAGCAGCAGTAGAAGGCGTATTGCCAAATGCTATGTTGATGGAAGTTTGTTTAGCAAATCCAGATTTATTTAGGAAAGGAGACTTAATTAACTTTTTAGCTTCGGAAATCACATCTCCAATGCCTGCCTATATGATAGCAATATTGGCAAATATTTGGACAAG
>JAAFHL010000507.1 GCA_013298365.1 Bacteroidota bacterium
CCTACTACAAACAAAGAAGATACTACCACCGCTGCAACATAGCCTTGGGCAGGATAAGCGGTTGTTAATGGCTCTCGGAAAAAAGAAAAAAAGCCATATCCAAGGAGCAGGGCAGTGGCAACTTGAAATAATACCTGAAAGAAACGATAAAAAAGAAACTCTGCAGGCGTTTCTTGGAGTTTTTCTGTGCCAAAAAGCAACGTTTTTGCTTTTGCACGTCCTTCGATAGAGAATCCAGTGGCGGAATTTTTTGCCTTCTCGGATAAAAACTGTTGTAAATTCATAATGAAAAAAGATTGCATAAAAAAAATAGTCCCTGTTTTCATCTTTGGCACGCCTGCAAGCTACCATTGAATCCAACAGGGACTATTCCCTTTATTAACAAAAAATTATGAGCTATGTTTACTTGCTTGCAGGCACTGGGACAAAGGTATGTGCTTTTTTCGTAATTGCAAAAAAAACTATTCTTTTTTTAATAATTTTTTTTTCACATAAAAAAAAGAGGCGTATAGCCTCTCTTTAACTTCACTTTTAATCTCAGAATTTTTATGACAACGTTTATTTTTAATTTGTATACACCGTCCAGCCTTTTGCCAGCAAGTTCAATCCGTATAAAAAACCTTGCGGGGAGGGAGACCCAGGATTTGTGCCAGAGAGGTTTAAAACTCCATTTTCTGCCCCATTTTGGTCCGCAAAAAGTAAAATCTTATCTACTTCGGGGTCTGTTAGCAGATTGTCTGCTAAGTCTATTACAACGCAGGACTTAGGGATTTCTTGAAAATCAAATTCGGTGATTGCGGTGTTTGTTATGGTTATTTTAGTGATATACGGAGGCAACTTTCCGCCTATATAGGATATGCCCATATTGCCGCTAATGTAGATTTCTTGTAACACCCCAGCAGATGATGGGGGCAGATAGGTAGGATTGTTGTTGTAGAATCTGGCACGCCATTGCTTTGGAGTAAAGTTGTTCATTATCACTTGCGATAATGGAATAAATCCCCCTGCATTGAGGTCAATGGTAGTGTAAGAATCAAAGTAAGTGCCACTAACAAAGATACGGTCAGTAGTTTTTTCTTGGAAATATTTTGAACTCCATTCAGGGTATCTTATTGCTAAGGCTTCCAAGTTGTCGTCAGTTTCAGTGGCAAAATTTATGAGTCTATTGGAATATGTGTCTATCCAATTTTTATCTTGAATAGACACATTTAATAATATGTAGCGAATCAGCCCCGTATTTACAACCATTTTACAACTATTAGATAAGTGTATCAATTACACCAGGAGCCAAGTAAGGCATTTTTGTAACATGCCCGATTGAACGAATTGTGATATTTGTGCCATTTCTATCTGTCGTCCCCATCTTACCCGTATTTGTAGCCATTTCGGTAACTTCGGCGTACAAAGCAGGTGTACCTAAAA
Organism: Bacteroidota bacterium; assembly: GCA_013298365.1. GTDB lineage: Bacteria > Bacteroidota > Bacteroidia > J057 > J057 > JAAFHL01. The sequence goes on from JAAFHL010000507.1 coordinate 1,423, forward strand.
CGTTTACTGTCCCATCTGGACGTTGCAGTAATACGACTGCTCTTGCGCCAATCGCAGCATTTAGGCTTGCCATAATTGCTGGGTTATTGCCTTTGATATGCCCTTTGAACTCAAGAACAGTGTGCTGTGCATCAATAAAACCAGTCAAGGTATCTGTTCCTTCCGAAACCTCACGAACAGAGGCAAGCTCCACAAATGTCTTCCCTGAAATCATTGTAACTGAAGGAATTTCCAGCGTTGTGCTGTTGATAGGGTCAAAGGTATCGATATCCCCTACATTCGCCCAGTATATTTTTGTGATACCGGGAGGGTTTTGCCCTCCTGCGGGTATAATTGCGACTAATGATGCCATTTTTTTGAGATATATACGAATAGAGCCGAAGCCCTATCCGCAAGTAAATATAAGATTAATCAATAATTAGTCAGGAATAGCTACAGCGATTGCGCCGTTGCCCTTTTCGTAAATGCCGCAGCCAAATTGAAAAACAGTGCTAAGTTGAGTTACATAATGGTCACCTTTAACGTAGAACTTGAAAGCATTTTCTTTTTCCAAATTTGACCCAGTTTGCAGGTTACTTTTGCACGTTGCAATTACGATAGGGTTGTTTTCATCTTCGGTCAAAAAGTCTTCTTCCAAAAGTTGGATACCAGAATATGCGCCATCGAGATAGCAACCAATTACCGTCTCTGCGTCTCCAACCGTATCAACAGCTAAACCGGTATTTGCCCCATTAGAGAAACGAGGTCCCATAATCATACGGGGTTCAATGCCATTGTGAGCCAAGCTATGACCTGCCATGTACCACCCCAAAACCTCATACGAACACAAAACCATAAAGTCTTTTTGCTTTCTGTACTTCGAAGCCACTTTACCTACAAGTTCTTTTATTTTGTCGTAGGTATTGGACTCGTCAAAATTCACTTCTAATACTTGAGTAGAAGGAATCTCGCCTGCCGTAATCGCATCTGTAATGATTTTTTCAAAACCATTGAATGTATCTAATGCAGTTGTACCTGCATCATTTCTTACAGCCTTCCACAAACTCAAGTTACGTAATACATAACTCTCCTTTTCAATCATGGCATCGACAAAGAATTTTGCCAGTGCCGTAGTGTCTTGATAGTCCATCTTGTTTGCAGCCGTAAAAATCTTCCATTGGTCCATGTAAGAATCATGTTCAAATTCCTGCTCAATTTTTGCCTTAAAAAGATCCATAGTCTTTGCACTGGCAATCAAGCTATCAACTCCTGTATAGGTAGATGAATAAGGCTTTTGACCGGAAGCCATTGTGAAAGTAGGACGTAACCAGCCTAAATGCGCATAAGGCACAAAGGTGAAATGCTGCCTGATGTCTTGACGGTTCAGAATTTCATCTCTAATGAGCGTCATCGTCTCTGCATCATTTGTGAGGGCTTGAATTGCCGCCCTCAAAGCTGTAAAATCTGCCATAGTTATTTATCTAAGAAGCGACTTTTATAAGTTTTATCCTTGGTGTGCTTGTTTTGAAATGGGACATTTACGCTGGGCGTAACGGGGGCAGATTTGATGGCACTTAGTTCTTCTTTCATTTCGTTTTGAAATGCAGTGAATTTGGCGGTCAAATCGGAAACAATTCGAGATAACTCCGCAAGCTGCGGGTTATCGGTGGCTGGCGATGCATCTTGCTGCGTTCCTGTGGCAGCTTCCTTGGGGGCGGCAGAGATATTGGTAATCACGCCACCCACTACGGTGATAACCTGTGGCATATCACCGCTATCTGTTTCGGTGATGCTATGCTCGCCATCGGGGGCAGGATTGCCCGTATCATCTACAACTGTAGCCCCGATTGAAATAGCATTTTTATCCGTTTGGATAACAATCGCTACGCCATCGGCAGTTGTGGCATTAATGTCGAATTTCATTTCTTTTATGGATTGAAGAATTTGGCGAAATTGAATTACTTGGCGTTTTGCCGAAGTAGCAAAGCCCAGTTTAGTAAGGAATCTTTCAATTAGGGGCGTTTCAAACATGGAATTAGTGGCAGCGGGTTCATCTACCAAATCGCTATTGTAAAGCTGCTTTGCCTTCACATATTGCTTGCCATCATCTCTG
>JAAFHL010000508.1 GCA_013298365.1 Bacteroidota bacterium
TGCGTTGATGCAAGGTCTGGCAGATGGTTATTTCGTTATTCCATTTACCATAGGTGATTACTTGGCGGGCGATTTAGGTTTGGCGAATGCCGGAAAGATGACAACTGACCATCCTGCTTTCGCAGAAGCAGTAAAAGAAGCCAATCAGATGTGCGAACATCTAATGTCTATCAAAGGTAAAGACCCACGCACGGCTGACGATTTCCATCGTCAATTAGGTAAACTAATATGGGATTACTGTGGCATTTCTCGTACCAAAGAAGGCTTGGCTACTGCGGCACAATTAGTTAAAGATTTGGAGGCAGATTTTTGGCATAATGTTAGCATTCCTGGTTCTTTACAAGGTTATAATCCTGAGCTGCAAAAAGCTTGGCGTGTAGCTGATTTCTTTGAACTTGGTAAACTGATGATTCAAGATGCCTATCACAGAGATGAATCTTGTGGTGGACACTTCCGTGAAGATTATCAAACCGACAAAGGTGAAGCAATGCGTGATGATGAAAATTTCAAATATGTAGCGGCTTGGGAATACAAAGGCGAAGGTGTTTCCGAAGAACTACATAAAGAGGAACTGGAATTTCATGAAGTGCGCCTGGCACAAAGAAGCTACGAGTAATACAATATTTTAAACGAGAAAAATCGTCTTTCTATAATTACAACGCAGATTGATATTAAATCGGTCTGCGTTGTGCTATTCTATTAAATCAAAGCACCTAAAACACACGCTTTCCAATCCTTATACGTATATTTGCACAAAAACTAAATCAATAATCCAATTAATTTAAAAGAAACTATTTAGGTTTTTTAAGTTTTTTATTACCAAGCTATTCTATATTCTATGCAAAAATTTCTTTTTTTCGCTTATTTGATAAGCATTTCATTTCTATTTGCCCAAGCTCAAACACCTACTCAAAATATCAAAGGCAAAGTCTTCGATATGGACAGTAAGCAGCCGCTTGTAGGCGCAACCGTTCAACTTGCGGATAGCTTGCTTGCTATTGGCGCAATGACTGATGACAATGGGGAGTTTCGATTGGAAAATGTGCCTGTGGGACGGCAAACCGTTTTGGCAGAATATCTTAATTATAAAAGTTATACTTCTGGCGAAATTTTGCTCACTTCAGGCAAAGAATTGGAATTAAATATAGGTATGATAGAAGCCATCACTAGCACAAATGCGGTGGTAATTACGGCAAATGGCGACAAGGTAAGTGAAAAAGTAAAAGCGAATAATGAGTTTCAAACGGTCAGCACACGACAAGTTTCTATGGAACAAGTAATGCGACAACCCACTACTTTTGCTGACCCAAGTCGTGCGATGATGGCAACCCCAGGTGTGCAGCAATCTCGTGATTATCAAAATGATATAGTGATTCGGGGAAATGCTTCTTCGGGACTTGTGTGGCGTTTGGAAGGCATAGACATTGCTAATCCCAACCATTTTGGGCGTGTGGGCGGCAGCGGCGGAACGATTAGTATTTTTAGTTTGAGTTTGATGGGACAATCTGATTTCTCTACGGGTGCTTTTGCCCCCGAATATGGAAATGCGACAAGTGGGGTTTTTGATATGCACTTTCGCAATGGCAATACCGAAAAAAGAGAATATACCATTAGAGCAGGTGTTATAGGTTTAGATTTTGCCACAGAAGGTCCTATAAAAAAAGGAAAAAGTTCTTATTTGGCAAATTATCGTTATTCAACCTTGGGTTTATTGGGAAAAGCGGGTTTTAGACTTGCTTATGACAATTCTGCCAGTACGTTTCAAGATTTATCTTTTAACTTACACTTTAAACAAGGCAACAAAGGCTCTTTAAATATTTTTGCCGTAGGTGGAATTAGTGAAATTACCCTCACGCCTCCTAGCGACACCACCGAGTGGGAAAAGCCGATTCCCAAATTTAGCGACTATTATATGTCGAAATATACAACAAGGACGGGGTCAATAGGCTTTAATTATACCTATTTATTAGATGAAAAATCTTACTTACGAGTTGTAGGCGTGGCTACTGCAAATCGTATCACAGGCGGAGAAGACACCATTAGTAGGCTGATTGTGCCTTATGCACTTAGCAGAGACGACCATACGAATGGCAGATATGCAACGACCCTTTCCTACAATCGAAAATTCTCGGCAAGGACGGCTTTACGAGCAGGTCTATTTGTTAATCGCTTGTTTTTCAGCTCTTTTGCAAGTGTTTATAATAGAGTAGGAAAAAGCATGGATACCTTGCAAAATGCCGCAGGAAATGCTTGGTTAATTCAACCTTACGCACAAATCCGATATAGAATTACCGAAAAAATGACTTTTACAGGCGGTTTTCATAGCCTTTATTTTTTCCTAAACAACACTTATTCTGTAGAACCTCGTGTGGCACTTGCCTACACACACAACGAAACGCATAGTTTTACTTTTGCGTATGGTTTACATGGTCAGACGCTACCTATCGGAACTTATTTTGCGACTGTAAAAGGGCAAACAGGCTACCCGAATTTATCGCTCAAAATGCAAAAAGCCCATCATCTTGTGGCAGGATATAACCTCAATTTGGGTGTGGCTACCCATATTAAGACAGAAGCCTATTATCAATATTTGTTTAATTTGCCTGTTTCTACCAATATTGACAGCACTTACGCCGCCATCAACGACCGTTACGGTTATGGACGTGGACATCTAACAAGTAAAGGCACAGGACAAAACTATGGCGTTGATATTACCTTAGAACAGTTCTTGAGTAAACATGCTTTTTTCTTAATCAGTACATCTTTGTATAAGTCTCAATTTCAGCCACTTAACGGTATCACATATAGCACCCGTTATGATAGTCGTTTTAGCACAAGTAGCACGCTTGGAAAAGAATTTGTCTTCAAAAATGGGGGGGCAATAGAGACAGGCGTAAGGATTGTTTATACAGGCGGTTTACGTTTTTCACCTGTTGATAGCGTCTTATCTTTTCAAACTTTGTCTTATGTCTCAGATGCAACTCGACCTTATACCCTTCAATATCCGAATTATTTCCGTACAGATGCTCGTGTTGCTTATCGTTGGAGCCGTCCCAAATATTCTGCTTCTGTTTCTTTAGATATTCAAAATCTTACCGACAAAACTAATCCCATGGAACAGTATTGGAATCCACAAACGCAGTCTTTGGCAGTGAGAAATGGCAATGGCATTATTGCGATTATTACAGCGATGATAGATTTTTAGGAATCCATACACTTTATACTGATGCTATATCCCCGTTTGGTGTCTCCACCAAACGGGGATATACATCTTCATACTTTATTTTATCGGCATAACTTACTTATATTTTGCTTGAAACTTCTCATACAACTGCTTATGTAAATCGGTCAAATTAATTTGCCTTCCTTCAATAAAAGCATAGATAATGTTAGAAGTCCTCATATCTAACACATCGCCATCTGACACAATTAAGGTCGCATCTTTTCCTTCCTCTATCGTTCCTACACGTTTGTCTATACCCAAAATTTTTGCAGGATAAAGCGTTA
>JAAFHL010000051.1:0-14380 GCA_013298365.1 Bacteroidota bacterium
GCATCTCTTACCGTTGCTGTATAAGTTCCTGCTGCTAAGTTTGTAGCAGTTGCTGTATTTTGAACGGGTGTTGTGTTCCATGTATAAGTATATGGACTTGTACCACCTGTTGCGTTTGCTGTCGCAGAACCTGTGCTATTTCCAAAACATGACACATTGGCTTGGGCTGAAATACTTGCACTTAATCCCGCACTCGGTTGTGTGATTGTAACAGAAACTGTTGTTGAACAGTTATTCGCATCTCTTACCGTTGCTGTGTAAGTTCCTGCTGCTAAGTTTGTAGCAGTTGCTGTATTTTGAACAGGGGTTGTGTTCCATGTATAGGTATAACCTGGTGTGCCACCTGTTACTGCTACCGTTGCGCTACCTGTATTATTGCCAAAACAAGCTACATTTATTTGCCCTGAAATGCTCGCACTCAAAGCTGCACTTGGTTGTGTTATCGTTACATTTGCCGTTGCAGAACAGTTATTAGCATCTTTAACCGTTACTGTATAAGTTCCGGCGGATAAATTAGTAGCTATACTTGTATATTGAACAGGCGTTGTATTCCATGTATAAGTGTAAGGACTTGTACCACCCGTTACGGTTGCCGTAGCAGCACCATTTGTTCCTCCAAAACACAAGACATTTACTTGGCTACCTACACCACTTACGCTTGCATTTAAACCTGCACTTGGTTGCGTGATTGTAACAGAAACTGTGGTAGAACAGTTGTTTGCATCTTTTACCGTTGCTGTGTATGTTCCTGCTGCTAAGTTTGTAGCTGTACTTGTATATTGAACAGGCGTTGTATTCCAAGTATAGGTATAACTTGGTGTGCCATCTACTGCTGTTACCGTTGCAGAACCTGTACTATTTCCAAAACATGAAACATTTGTTTTAGCGGAAATACTTGCTGCCAAAGCCGCAGAAGGCTGCGTAATTCTTACAACGGCTGTGTCAGCACAACCATTAGCATCTCTTACGGTCGCCACATAAATCCCTACCCCTAAATTGTTCGCAATTGCAGTATATTGAATAGGTGTTGTGTTCCATGTATAAGTGTAAGGCGTTGTCCCCCCTACTGCACCTACGGTTGCACTACCTGTTGCATTTCCAAAACACAAAACATCTGTTTCAGCTAAAATATTAGCATTTAACGCAGCACTTGGTTGTGTAATCGTTACGGAAACGGTTGTAGAACAGTTGTTTACATCTCTAACAGTAACCGTATGTGTGCCTGCGGCAAGTCCTGTTCTTGTTGCGCCGTAGGAAACTGGAGCAGTGTTCCAAGTATAAGTGTAAGGGCTTGTGCCACCACCTGCTGAGGCTGTCGCAGAACCTGTACTTGCCCCAAAACATACTACATTTGTTTGTGCGGAAATAGAGGCATTAAGTGAACATAAATAACCTGCATCTATGGTAGGATTGTCCTTATTTACACCTGTACCAGCCGCATTTATCACAATATTAGGGGAAATACCTGTACTCACATTTGGGTCAGAATTATTGTCTGTAGCAACTGTTGCAGTTTGTAGGGTTAATCCACCGCCATTGAGTGAGGTAGGGAAGTTTACTCGATAAATCCATGAACCTAAACCTGTAAAACTATAATAACCTGGATTTGCCCCATTATTTGCTGTAATTGTAGAGTCTATGAATATAAAGGTCCCCAAACCATTGTCTTGATACAATTTTACTTTAATGCCATTTATTCCTGCACTTGTAGGCTCATTATTTATCCCATCTCCATTCAAATCTAACCAAACATAATTGCCAAGCGAACCTGCGGGGGCGGGAGACGTACACAAAGCATAAAGTGCCGAATCTAAATACCTTTTTCCTGCGGCTGCAAAATGCCTATAAGGAGCTAACCACATATCAGAAGGTGAAGGTACAGAACCACCATTTGTTGGGTTTTGATAAATGCCATTGGCATGAATCCCATAAAAAACACGTCTGCCATGATTGTTGATAGGGTTTGTTCCACCCAAAGGCAAAACATCATTAGGTTCATATACAAAATATACGCCTTTGCTATCATCATTATATGCACCAAGATTCAGCCATAAGTCTGTACTTGCATTTGTATAATAATCTGCCCAAAACAAGCCTGGCGTATAAGAAGCCGTAGGATTTTGGCTTTGATACTCATATATTTTTACAGTAGAAACGCCATTATGGGCAAAATTGGTAAAGTCAAAACCTGCGTTTGAAGCCATGGAAATAGCTGGCGTAATCCAATAATCAGACACCATAACAGGAAGCCTTGTTTCTTTGATAGAATCAACCAAAGCAGGCAAACCCACACCTTCTGTAGTAGGAGAAACTATGATGGCATTATATGCAGCGAAATTGGTGATAGGCAGTTGCGCATTTGTATTAGGGTCATGCAAGCCTAATCCTGAACTTGTTTTTGCCAAAACAAAGGTAACCGTATTCCCCAAAACTTGTAGATATTGAACCATGCCTCTGTCATACGCATCTGCGTCTCCAGGCTTCACATTTCCCCCAATATACAACACATTACCAATCACACAGGCATTTACAAAACCAGCATCTATAGTAAGATTTACTGCACCCGCAGCGATAGTAATAATGCCCGACCAGCCTATTCCATCTGCATCTGAGTTATTGTCCACATTTGCGGTTTGATTGGTAATGGTTAAGTTTTTGCCTGTAGGAGCAACAAATTGAACTTTATAATTACCTGGTATCAAGGTATTAAACAAATAAAAACCTGGATTTGCGCCATTGTTTGCCGTTAAAGTAGAATCTATTAACACATAATTTCCTGCGCCATCATCTTTATATAAACGTACTTTTACGCCATTTATCCCTGCGGCTACTCCATCATTATTAATTCCATCTGCATTGATATCGTTCCAAACATAATTGCCAAGCTGTGCATACGTCCCAAAACCAAAATCAAGTGTATGGTCGTTTTGACCTGCCATGCCCAAAGTTACGCCAATTCTCGGAAAACCTGACATAAGCGTAGCATCACTATCTACATGGTCTTGTTGCCCTAGGGTTAAGATACTATTCGCAGGACTTGAAAACAAACCCAACAAATCCCCTGCGCCCACAGTACCTGCCCAATCAACAGCAGCAATACCAACCAGATATTTTTTGCCTTGTACCAGCCCTGCTTGATTCCCTGATGTTAGAGGGTCGCCATCTGTTACATTTGAGGCATTAAAATACCATGTACCTAAAGTAGTTACGGTATTTGAAGTATTTGTACTTGCCAAAGCTGCACCGTCTGGGAGATTGTCATTATTAAAATCTGCAAAAAGTTCTACGGTAACATTTCCTATCCCAGGCTCACCCGCATCTTGTATCCCATCTTTGTCCCAGTCGTTCCACACACGATTACCTATCTCTATGGGTGCAGGGGCAGAAAGGATTTCTATATCCCCCATCGCATTTGCCTTGCCAAAGAAAGGGGCAGAAGAAGAACCTCCGTCATACGCCCAAAACGCCCTTTTACGTGTACCATTTGCCATATTGTACCAAGCTATCCCCCCATCAAATGCGGTATTGATATTATCTACAGGGTCAAATATCGTGGTAACAATCTCATCAGAACCTGGCATAGCCGCCACTCCCCCCAAAGCAACTTCATCATGAATGATATAATTTGCACCTGTTGGGTCATTATAAATGGTTTGGCTCACAGGAAATTTTTCTGTAAAAACAAACTCTCCTCCACCAGGACCTTGATTTGTACCTGCCCCTGCCGTAGGACCAAAGCCCCCCGCAGGCACAGAATTTGAATTATTTTCCAATGCCCAAACGCCACCCGCATCTTGTCGAGCAAACAGCAAGTCTCCCGCAGCATCACCACAAAACATATTTCCTGCATTATTATTACCCAAAGGGTCGGTAGCCAAGAAACCCATTTGGTCGCCAAAACGGTCTTTAAAGCCCAGTATCATTTCATTTTCCAAAAAGTTAATATCTGATAAAATAGGCTGTGGATGTGCAAATTCATTGCTAAAAATAGCAGTGCCTACGGTAAAATTCGTTTTCCAAGGATTCCAATTCGCAGAAGCAAAAGTGCCATTTGCATTGATAGCACGCCCTCTTGTATAATCTAAGGGAAAATCTAATATTTTGGTAAAAACGGCTGTATTAGGATTAAATTCATAAATAAAAGCACGCATTTCTGAAGTCAAACCCGAAGTCTGTGCAGAATGTACCATGCCGACATAAACCATTCCATTTTTTATTCCCAAAGCAAAAGGACGAATATCTGAAGTCAAATTTGAGCCTACTAAGCCTGAAAGACCTGTAAGATTACCTGAAGCTGGATAAGCAATAATTTGTGCCGCAGTAGGTGCAACAGGATTTGTAGCCGAACCCAAAGGTAGTTTGTATAACTTCCTATCTGTTAAGCTAATCGCCCACAAAGTCTGTTCATCTTCTGAAATATCTATGTCCCCAAAAGAAATTTTCCCTACTCTATCCCACGAAGCCGAGTCTTTGTCCCAAGAACTTACACTCGTATTTGTGGGGTGCGGGTCTATACCTGCAAAGCCCGCACCATATAAAGTATTAAAATCCAAAAAAGTACTGATGGCATTTGTTGTTGTATTGACCTTATAAATCGCACCTGAACCACCTGGACCAAAACCTGCATGACGCTTCATAAAAGCTGAGGCAAACATACTATTAGAAGAACGTTGATGTGCAAGCCCAAAAGTTGTCCCCAAATTTTTCGCCGTTGTATATACAAATTTCCCTGTACTGTCATTTCCTGCCACATTGCCTTGTGAATAGGTCATATTAAAAAGAATCCCTTTATCTTTATGCGCTCCTAACATCTGATTTCCTTCCACCATGATAGCGTAGCCTACTTTGGGATTAGCATCTGTATAGTCGGCAGGTTTATTGATGGCAAAACGCACATTATTAGCAGAAGTTCCTGCTGTTACAAACTGCACACTACTTGCATTTGCAGAGCCACTCGGTGCAGCAAAACCTTGATAGGTATTACTTCCCAAAGTAGTTGTATTTGGCACAACAAACTCTATCCTTACCGCCGTACTTGCAGCAATAAAACCTGTATTAGAACCTTGTGTGCCATTGTATGCTGCCCCTGAATTGGGAATCGCATAATTTCCTGTTGCATTTGTTGTGTACGAGGCTAACAAAACATCGGCACTATTATATGCATTTACTATAATACCTGATACACCTACTTCTAAGTTAGGCACAGCCGTTCCTTGTGCACCATTGCCATTGTAATCTTTGAAAACTCTGCCCGAGACCTGTGCTTGCAAAGAGAAAGATAGTAAACATGAAACAAAGGTGGCAGTAATTGCTTTCCACATATTACAAGAAAGCTTTATAAGTGAAGAAAAAACACAAAAGAAAGAGAAAAAAGCCGTATTTCTCCACTTAATTTGCTGTATTGGTGTATTTATCATAAATTATTCGTAAAATAAACAGTAATTTTTCAAACAAAATCAGTAAAAGGGAATACATTACGAAAATAAAGATTAACAGGAATTTTTATCTATTTTCTATTCAACGCCTTTTATCATCTATTTGCCTAAATTTCCCAATAAATATTGGATAAATGATTTAGGTTTCAAATAATATACCAAATCGTATAAGTAAAATTTGCCTTTTTACTTTCATGGTTTCATAAATGATATTTATAATTCACTTGTTGCTAAACAAAGAAACACTAATTAATCATAAACAAATCATTATCAAACAATTAAACAATATATTTTTAATAAAATTAATTTTATTTATATTTTATGCAAAAAAAATACTACATATATATGGTATAAAAAACAGGATTTCATACTCAAACAAATAGGAAAAAACATATTTCTTACACGAAACTAAACGCTTATCTTAACAAATAATGTTGTTGCTATAAAAAAGGAAGACAGATGATTTAGCCATAGAAATATTGTAGGCTTAAATATTTTCCCTACCTTTGCGGCATTACTTATTATTGTTAGCTAAATGAGTCGCAAAAGTTTCAAAGCATTTACCATAGATTCTGTAGAAATTATAGATGCCGCATCGGACGGCAGAGGCGTAGCAAAATTTGAAGACAAAAAGATTTTTGTCGAAAAAGCTGTGCCAGGAGACATCATAGAATTGTATGTCTATGAAAAAGTAAAACGCTTATTTTCAGGCAATTTAATCAAAATTCATACGCCTTCGCCGCTACGAGTTGAGGCAAAATGTAAGCATTTTGGCTTATGTGGCGGTTGCAAATGGCAAATGATGTCTTACGAAGGACAGCTTTCTTTCAAGACAAAACAAGTAAGAGATATTTTTGAGCGCATTGCCAAAGTCGAATTTGGCGAACTCTTGCCTGCACTCCCCTCCCCTACCCCGTATTTTTATCGCAACAAGTTAGAGTTTAGTTTTGGTACTCGCATGTATATTGCCTTTGAAGATGTGGGCAAAATTGACCAAAATGTACCTGTTTTAGGCTTTCATGGAAAAGGTGCTTTTGATAAAGTCTTAAATGTGGAAGAATGTTATTTGCAATTACCGATTGTGTCAGAGATACTTAATTCGGTGCGTGCATTTGCCATAGAAAAAGAAATTCCTTTTTACAACATCAAGGAACAACATGGTTTTTTGCGAGAAATCAGTTTCCGTAGCTCCGTTGCCACAGAGGAATTGATGGTATTTTTGACCGTAAAAGAATATAACAAAGCATATTTGGATATGTTTTTTACGCATTTGGAGATAAATTTTCCACAAATCAATCACTTATTGTGGATAGTCAATCCCAAAAGCAATACACAAATCAGCGAATTACCTTCCTTTGTATGGAAAGGGCAGGGTTTTATTACCGAAAAATTAGGGGGGTTTTCTTTTAGAATTAGCCCGACTTCTTTTTTCCAAACAAACCCACGCCAAGCAGAAACCTTGTATGGAGTAGCCAAAGAAATGCTCAAAAAAGTGCTTCCCGAAGGCAAAAACAAACACAAAATTGTATATGACCTTTATACAGGCACAGGCAGTATTGCCATTTATGTATCTGATTTAGCAGAAAAAATTGTGGGCATCGAATATGTAGAATCCTCTATTATAGATGCAAAAGCCAATGCTGAAAGAAATGATTTGCAACATCTTAGCTTTTTTGCAGGCGATATGGCAAAGGTTTTAACGTCTGACTTTATTGCCGCAAATGGCAAACCCGATGTGATTATTACTGACCCACCTCGCAACGGCATGGCACCTGCGGTTGTCAATCAAATTTTGAAAGTACGCCCAGAATATGTAATTTACATTAGCTGCCACCCTGCCACACAAGCGAGAGATGCCGACATGATGCGTGCGCATTACGAGATTGTAACTTTGCAGCCCGTAGATATGTTCCCACAAACGGCGCATGTAGAAAATGTAGCTTTATTTCGAGCAAGAAAAGAGCCATTAATAACGGAGGAATAAATTCTTCTCTATTTTTATTTTTTCATATATCTTTTTACACAAAAAATAAAATGGCACGCAAACTCAAACTTGATGAACTCAATCGCCTTTCAGCAGACGCATATAAAGTCATAGATAAATTTCCTTTTATTGTAATCCTTGACAATGTGCGTAGTATGCACAATGTAGGGGCTGTTTTCCGCACAGCAGATGCTTTTAAAATTGTAAAAGTTTACCTATGTGGCATCACCCCTACGCCGCCACATAGAGAAATTCACAAGACGGCACTTGGCGCAGAAGATACCGTAAAATGGGAGCATATTAGCGACATTCGACATCTTCTCAACGACCTAAAACAACAAGAATATCATATTGCAGCCATCGAACAAGCAGAAGGCTGTATCACTTTGGCAGATTTTATTGAAAAAGATTTTACCAAAGTTGCGGTTATTTTGGGCAATGAGGTAGAAGGCGTAAGCCAAGAAGCCGTAGATTTAGCAGATTCTGTGGTAGAAATCCCACAGTTTGGCACAAAACATAGCCTAAATGTGTCAGTTGCAGCAGGGATAGTGATGTATGAAGTTGCGAAAACGTTTTAATTTATCTTTTTCATAAGTAATTGTACATCTTCAAAGGTTTCACAAAGTTGTTGAATATCAAGTCTTTCGATTAACGCAGGAGCTAATTTCAGTTTTCCATATTTTAGTTTTTTTATTTTCGCTCCTTTTTGATAGGCAAAATACCTTTGCAATAATGTATCTAATACGATTGAAGGCTTCGCAATATTTTCAGGATGTTTATTGCTAATAGAATCGTCTTCTGAAAGGAGAAGCTCATTTTTCTTAAACTTTTTAAACGATTCCTCAATTACATTAGGCTGCGAAAGTATCCATGCCTCCATTTCTTGCACCATAAAAAAAACGCAATCTTGAATATCTGTCAAATGATTATCATTTATTCTTTGTTGTTTCTTGTCTTTTGTTGCATCTAAATCAATCAACAACAAACTATTTACTTTCCGAAGTTTTACCGCATTTGAGATAGAATAAGCTGGAATTGCCGCTATTTTCACTTTTTCATTCGTCAAACCTTGATTGAGTAACTTGTTAAAACTCTCCCGCAAACGACTCGTATTTTCAATTGTTTCAGCGTTAGGATTACTTGTAGGGTTTGCGCCACCTTCAAAAAAAACGGTAATTGTTACCATCTCACCCCTCCTATCTGCCCTCTCAGCCACATTTGACCCACCAAAAATTCGCCTTCCCATTCCGCAAAATCTTCTTCTGATTTGGTAACTACAACTGTGTCATTATTTTCATTTTTTTCAAAAATACGCAAATCTTCTAATTCAAAACAGTTGAGTAGCAAGGGCGAATGTGTAGCTACAATCATTTGTGTACCGTCTTGTGCCGCATATTTAATCCCTTCGCCTATCATCTGTATCATATCCGGGTGCAAACCGATTTCTGGCTCATCTAAACAAATAAGCTTTCCACGATTGGGATTGTATAAAATACTCAATAACAGCAAAAAACGTAATGTACCATCAGAAATATGTTCTACGGTAATCGCTCTGGCAAGATTTTTTTCTTTCAAAGCTAACAATGTTTTACTCCCTGTAGGTTGAGAAAAAACTAATTCTCTAAATTGCGTATTTACATTTTTAAGTAATTGAATGATTTTATCATAAGAACGTGTATGGTTTCCATTCAAATAGTTGAGCAAATGACTTAAATTTTCGCCATTTGGCAGAAGTTTTAGCTCTGAATAGTAGGAGGATAATTGTCGTATTTTGCTATCACTCGTAGTATCAAAATGTTGATAAACCACAATTTCTGCGATTGCTTTTTGTATGGTAAACAAAAGTGGTGAAGATATTTGACGTAGTATTAATTCATTTTTATTATACCTATCTTGTCCTATTTCGGATGGCTTGTCTTCGTCTAGCAAAAAGAAGCCTCTCCCATTTTTTACATTTAATGAGATAATATCAGGTTCATTTTTAGTATAAATAGATTCTGAAAAGTAATAATTAGATGCACCTAATTTGTGTATTTTAATTTCATAAACGGGGTTTTGACGAAAATCACAACATTGCCCATTCGATATGTTACGAATGACTTCCCTATCAAACTCATACGTTATTTTTATTGTTTCTATTTGTTTATAACTACAATTCGCAAAACTCGTAAAACCACCCCACTTTTTATTGATAAGACTTTCAATCCCCTCCTTCCCTACAACGCCTTCATAAAGCAATTGTATGGCTTTCATAAAATTAGACTTTCCACTTCCATTAATTCCCACCAAAATATTGGTATCTGAATTTAAAACAATGGAAGTTGATTGTCCAAAACTAAAAAAATATTCTATAACTATTTCAGTAATCATCATTTAATATTTTTACTTTACTAAAGTTCGGCGGGTTTTCTAAAACCCGCCGAACTTTTAATAAAACTACCCTATCTTATCAAAACCCGTATATTTTTGCAATACTTTTGGAATCAAAATGCTACCATCTGCTTGCTGATTATTTTCTAACAAAGCAGCTACAATACGTGGCAATGCCAATGCACTGCCATTTAAGGTATGAACCATTTGTGTTTTTTTGTCTTCTACGCTGCGATAACGTGCTTTGAGGCGTACAGATTGAAAGGTTTCAAAGTTAGAAACAGAACTTACTTCCAACCAACGCTCTTGTGCTGCACTAAATACCTCTAAATCATACGTTTTTGCAGAAGCAAAAGACATATCACCTGTACACAAAAGCAATTTGCGATAAGGCAATTTCAAATCATCTAACAAGCCCATTACGTGATTGCACATATCTTCCAAAACATCGTAAGAAGTTTGAGGCTCAACAAGTTGTACGATTTCTACTTTATCAAATTGATGCAAGCGATTCAAGCCACGCACATGTGCGCCATAGCTGCCTGCTTCTCTGCGAAAACAAGGCGTATAGCCACAATTTTTGATAGGCAACTGCTTTTCCTCCAAAATCACATCTCTATAAAGATTTGTAATCGGCACTTCGGCGGTAGGAATCAAATACAACTGGTCTTCGTTCACAAAATACATTTGTCCCTCTTTATCAGGCAGTTGTCCTGTACCATAGCCTGAATCTTCATTTATCATAATGGGCGGCTGAATTTCCATATAGCCCGCTTTGCCCGCTTTTTCCAAGAAGAAATTAATCAAGGCACGTTGCAAAATTGCCCCTTTCCCTTTATAAACGGGAAAACCTGCACCTGTGATTTTTACACCTAAGTCAAAATCAATAATATCATGTTTTTTCACCAATTCCCAATGTGGAAGGGGCGTAAAATCAAAATTTATTTTTTTCTTATTTTGAAAAATGGTAGCATTATCTTCTGCTGTTTTGCCAATAGGAACAGATTCATGCGGCACATTCGGCAACAAATACGAAATGCGGCGCACTTCATCTAAAATATTTGACAAATCATTTTCCAAGAATTTCACTTGCTCTTTGGCATCACCTGTTCTTATTTTGGCAGATTTTGCTTCCTCGTGCTTGCCTTGAGACATCAAAATGCCAATTTCTTTCGCAATTTGATTGCCTTCTGCACGCAATCGCTCCAATTCCAACAAAGTATTTTTGCGCTTATCGTCCCATTCTATCAGCTCGGTAACGATTTCTTGCGCATTTTTCAGTCCTTTTGCAGCTACTCTTTCTATGATATATTCAGTGTTGCTACGGATACGTTGAATCTCTAACATTATATATTTAAGGCTATGTTTGTTTTTACCGCACTTTGACAAACGCATTAGGCGCAGTTGTGTGCAAGGATAGTTGAAATAAAATGCAAATAAACGAATTTTTTAGCAAAAATGTAACATTTAAAACAATTTCAAAAAAACAAACATTTATTTGCAAAAAAGTTGTATCTTTGCAACCTGATTACTATGTAACATAGCAATCGCTTCAATATCAGCGACTTCTGTTTTTATCAGCGATAAATTTCAAGACTACACATGCAAAACACACTCGAAGGACTAATGTCTGTAGAAGAAATTGTACAGCAAACGACATTCGAAGATTTAGGCATTTCGGAAGACATTTTACAGGCGTTACTCAAAAAAGGATATACACATCCTACGCCGATTCAAGCGCAAACGATTCCCATGCTCCTTCACAGCGATAAGGACATTATTGGGCAGGCGCAAACAGGGACAGGTAAAACAGCAGCTTTTGGGATTCCCATCATCGAGAAAATTCAACAAGGCAAACGCAAAGTGCAAGCCCTTGTTCTCACACCTACACGCGAATTGTGCGTACAGGTGATGGAAGAAATGGTTTCTTTTAAGGGTAAAAGAAATATTCACATTCTTCCCGTTTATGGCGGTCAAGGTATGGACTATCAACTTAAACGTCTTAGAGAAGGCGTTGATATTGTGGTAGGTACGCCAGGACGTGTGATTGACCATATGAATCGTGGTACACTCAATCTCTCAGAAGTACAGTACATCGTACTTGACGAAGCAGATGAGATGCTCAACATGGGGTTTGCAGAAGATGTAGAATCTATTTTGAAGCATGTACCAGAGAAAAGACAAATGTTGCTCTTTTCGGCTACAATGCCCGACCGTATCCGTCAAATTGCGGAAACTTACATGGGCAACTATGACATGATTAAGGCTGCAAAAACGCAAGAGGCTGCCCCAAAAATCGAACAAATATACTACGAAGTGTATGGCGAAGATAAATTCAAGGCTTTGTGTCGTTTGATTGACACAGAAAAAGAATTTTATGCCCTCATTTTCTGTAGAACAAAATCAGGTACAGATGAACTTGGTAATAACTTGATTGACAAGGGATATGCCGTAGAAACTTTGCATGGAGATGTTTCACAACATGTGCGTGAACAGATTATGCGTAAGTTCAAAACAAAACGTTCGACTATCTTGGTTGCTACTGACGTGGCAGCAAGGGGAATTGACGTAAATGACCTTTCTCATGTAATTAACTATGATTTGCCTCAAGACCCCGAAACTTATACGCATCGTATCGGTCGTACAGGTCGTGCAGGTAAAACAGGTAAGGCTATCACCTTGATTACACCTGCTGAAAACAGAAAAATTTCTTTTATTTCGCACATTACCAAAATGAGCATCAGAAAAGGAAAACTTCCGAAAGCAGAAGATGCAGTTGAGTTGAAACGTATTGCGATTTTTGAAGAAATGACTGAGTTAATTTCTAAAGAAGATTACACCGATTTCTCGAGCATTGCAGAGCAAATATTGGAGTTTAACGACCCACAATTAGCGATTTCGGCTTTGCTGAAAAAAGCTTATGGCGATGTATTACAACTCAATCATCATGACGATATTCGTGAGCCTTTTAGCAGAGGTGATGGTGGTAAAAATAGTGGTGCAAAACTCGAAAAACGTGGCGACAAAAAGCCTGGCGATAGAGGAAATGATAGAGACAGAGGCAGTTTTAGAGATAGAGAACGCAGCGGCGGTGCGGATAGAAATAGAGAAGGTTCTTTTAGAGACCGTGATAGAGACAGAGGCGTTTATGACAGGGAACGTAGCTCATCTTTTGAGAAAAAACCCGTTAGTAGAGACGAAAAAGGTACTTTTGAGAAAAAACGCCCTTTTGACAAAGAAGTGGTGAAAGAAAAAAGTATAAAACCGAGTCGTGATAAAAAAGGCTATGAGTTATTGTTTTTTGCCAAAGGAAGTAAAGATGGTATCACAAATAGCATCTTCAAAGAATTTATCAAAGACGAAACAGGTGTAGCTTCTCACAAAATTTACGAAGTAGATATTTATCCAAAACACACCCTTTTCCGTGTAACTGCTGATGCTGTAGATGGCATTTTGAAGCAATTCGGCGGCGAAAGACCTGTGGTAAGGAGAGATAAAAAGTAAGTTTTACACTTACAAAGCATAAAAAAACAGTAAATGCGAAAGTGTTTGCTGTTTTTTCTTTTTCTTATCAAAAAACAAGCAAAAAATAAAAATCATTCGTACCTTTGTCTCGATTATATACTATATATCAATCAAATAATTCGATACCACTTGCTGTACGAGATTTTTGCAAATATCACAATTTATAACGCTTAATTCACAACGCTGATAGATGATTACAGTTTCCAATCTTACGCATCGTTTTGGTGCACGTGTTTTGTTCGATGAAGTGAACGTAAAATTTACGCCAGGTAATTGCTACGGCATTATTGGGGCAAATGGCGCAGGTAAATCTACCTTTATGAAAATCCTTTCAGGAGAACTTGACCCTACCGCAGGACAAATTTTCATTGAGCCTGGCGCACGTATGTCTGTTTTAACCCAAAATCACTTTGCTTTTGATGCTTATACTGCCCTACAAACGGTTATTATGGGCAACAAAAAGCTATACGAAATTATGCAAGAAAAAGAAATTTTGTATGCAAAAGCAGATTTTTCTGATGCCGATGGCGTAAGATTGGGCGAATTAGAGGGGCATTTTGCTGAAATGGACGGCTGGAACGCCGAAAGTGATGCGGCAAATATGCTAAGTAACTTGGGCATTACCGAAAATCTCCATGACACCTTGGTAGGGGAATTGGACGGAAAACAAAAAGTACGTGTTTTGTTGGCACAAGCACTCTTTGGTAATCCCGATGTTTTGTTATTAGATGAGCCTACAAATGATTTAGACGTAGAAACAATCGCCTGGTTAGAAGATTTCTTGGCAAATTTCAAAAATACAGTTATTGTAGTTTCGCATGATAGGCACTTTTTAGATGCAGTGTGTACGCATGTTGCAGACGTAGATTTTGGAAAAGTAAGCCTATTTAGCGGAAATTATACTTTTTGGTATGAATCAAGTCAGTTAGCTTTGCGTCAAAGAGCCGATAAAAACAAGAAAAACGATGAAAAACGCAAGGAATTGCAAGAATTTATTCAACGTTTCTCTGCAAATGTGGCAAAATCGAAGCAAGCAACTGCTCGTAAAAAAATGTTGGAAAAATTG